>SGBD01000005.1 GCA_004195035.1 Candidatus Acidulodesulfobacterium ferriphilum
GCTTTACAACCCGAAGGCCTTCATCGCTCACACGGCGTTGCTGCGTCAGGGTTTCCCCCATTGCGCAATATTCCCCACTGCTGCCTCCCGTAGGAGTCTGGACCGTGTTTCAGTTCCAGTGTGGCTGGTCATCCTCTCAGACCAGCTAACCATCTTTGTCTTGGTAGGCTATTACCCTGCCAACTAACTAATGGTCCATAGGCTCATTTATAAGTGATAGCATTGTGAAGAGGCCACCTTTGATACTTTACCATATGATAAAGTATATTATTCGGTATTAGCAATCCTTTCGAATTGTTATTCCAAACTTATAAGTAGATTACCTATGTATTACTCACCCGTTCGCCACTTTACTTATCCCTTGCGGGACTTTCACGTTCGACTTGCATGTGTTAGGCACGCCGCCAGCGTTTGTTCTGAGCCAGAATCAAACTCTCTATAACAATAAAATTGTATCGAAATTAACTTATTTTTTAATGCGTGCTGTTTAGTTCTCAAAGACCAATCTTCTATAGCAGGCTTTTTTAATACCTTAACTTGAAGTGTTTGAACAGTATATTAAAATATAAAACTCTTGTCAAGCTTTTTTTAAAGAATTTAATTTTATTTTATATATTTTTTTCTTGCCTATTTTTATTATAAATTCTTTAGTGTTTAAAGGCATCAAGGCATAATTCGAATCTAACCTGATAGGGGTTGCGTTATTATTATATTCTAAATCTATTTTAACGGCTCCCTGTTTAATAAGTCTTTTTGCCTCGCTATTAGATTCGATGACGCCGATATGAGTCAGTAAAGATATTAGATTTAAATTAACGCCTTGCGGTAGAATTTCTACATACTTTTCGATATATTCGCGATTAAGCTCTATTGTATTTATCTCATCGGGATTTATTCTTTTTTGAAATTTTTCTTCAAAATATTTCGAAGCCTTTTCGGCCAAAGATTGGCCATGATATGTTCTTACGATTTCTAATGCAAGTTTCTTTTTGGCGAGTATTGGATTCATGCCCTCATTTATTTCCTTTTTTAGAATATTTAATTCTGCATTACATATAGAACTTAAAAGTTCATAATACTTAATCATCATTTCATCGGATATCGACATAATTTTGCCAAACATCTCGTTTGGCTCATCGGATACCCCTATCTGGTTTCCAAGTGATTTGCTCATTTTATTTTTACCGTCAAGACCTTCAAGCAAAGGCATGGTCATAATAACTTGAGGATTCACATTAAAGCTCTTCATTAATTCTCTGCCGACAATAAGATTGAATTTTTGATCATTTCCTCCAATCTCGATATCCGATTTAAGAAATAATGAATCGAACCCCTGAAGCAACGGATAAATAAACTCGTGTATCGATATCGGACTATTGTCGCTAAGCCTTTTTTCAAAATCATCCTTTTCAAGCATTCTTCTTACCGTATAATTTGAGGATATTTTAATAAATTCATCTAATTTTATATTGGATAACCACCAGCTGTTAAAAAGAATTGTTGTTTTTTCGGGCTTCAGTATCTTAAAGGCCTGATTTCTATAATCCTTGGAATTCTTCAGGACATCTTCTCCGGATAGCGGTTTTCTTGTTTCGGATTTCCCTGTAGGATCGCCGATCATAGCCGTAAAATCACCTATTATGAAAAACACTTGATGCCCGTATTCTTGAAAAGTCCTTAATTTGTTTAACAAAACAGTATGCCCTAAATGTATATCGGGGGCTGTAGGATCAAAACCCGCTTTTATTTTTAATGGTAAATTGTGCACCGTTGAATACAATAGTTTTTCATAAAGCTCATCTTCTTTTATCAACTCGACGCAACCTCTTTTTATAGCATCGATCTGGTTTTGAATTTGGCTTTCTATTTCATGTTTTACGCTAATGCTATTCATATACGTTTAATAATTAACCTAATTTTTATCGATATAAATTTTTTGAATATTTTTACTCAATTTGGTTTTTTTGTCAACTATTACCTGCACGGCGTTTAAAACTATATTATTTTCTTCGGGAATAAATTTTTCAGGCATTCCGGTTAAGTATTTTTTGATTGCGATATCTTTATTGGTCCCGACAACCGAATATTTGGAACCTACCATGCCGACATCCGTTATATAAGCGGTGCCTTTTGGCAAAATCATATTGTCATTTGTTTGAACATGTGTATGTGTCCCGACTAAAGCCGATACCTCGCCGTCTAAATACAATGCGAGGGCTTCCTTTTCGGATGTTGCTTCGGCATGAAAATCTATAATTATAGCGTCTGAATGGCCTGAAATTTTTTCGATCACATCCTTTGCAACCGTAAACGGCGATTCTGTAAGCCCCTTCATAAAAACTCTTCCTTCTAAATTTACAACCCCTATTTTTCTTTCAAATCTGGAATTAAATATGCCGTAACCAAACCCTGGAACTAAAGGGGAATAGTTTGCCGGCCTTAAAAGTTTATGCTGCCCCGCTATATAGGGAATTATAGATTTTTGATCCCAAATATGATTACCCGAGGTGATAACATCGATGCCTAAACTTAATATAAAATCGGCAACATCTGGTGTTATTCCCATTCCATGCGCCGCATTTTCCCCGTTCGCTATAATAAACTCCGGTTCGTATTTAGAAACCAAATTGCTCAGGAGTCCTTTAACCGCCAGTCTTCCCGGTTTCCCTATGATATCGCCTATAAAAAGAATTTTAATATCATTATCTTGCAAATTCCGTTGCCCTCGTCTCTCTGATAACGGTAACCTTAATCTGCCCCGGATATTGAAGCGAGGATTCTATCTTTTTAGCAATATCTTTAGATAGCATAATAGAATCGTCATCCGATATTTTCTGACTTTGAACGATAGCCCTAATCTCTCTTCCTGCTTGAATAACATAACTTTTGGCAACGCCGTTAAATGAACCGGCAATCGATTCAAGATCCTCAAGCCTTTTTACATAAGTTTCAAACATCTCTTTTCTTGCGCCTGGCCTTGCGGCGCTTAATGCATCGGCGGCAGATACTAAAACAGCTAACACGCTGTTTGGTTCTTCATCATAATGATGAGCGGCGATAGCATGCACCACTCTGGGAGATTCGCCAAATTTTTTAGCAAGTTCTGCTCCGATAACCGCGTGCGATCCTTCAATCTCATGATCAACCGCTTTTCCTATATCGTGTAAAAGACCCGCCCTTTTTGCCTGCTTAACATTAATGTTGAGCTCCGCTGCCATTATCCCGCATAAGAAAGCAACCTCTATAGAATGATTATACACATTTTGCGAATAACTTGTTCTATACTTTAACCTCCCTAAAAGTTTGAGAATTTCGGGATGGATACCGTGAACGCCGACATCGAAAGTAGCCTGCTCGCCGGCTTCCTTCATTGCAAGGCTGAGTTCCTCTTCGACTTTGCTAACCACTTCTTCTATTCGGGCAGGATGAATTCTGCCGTCCGTTATTAATCTTTCGAGCGAAAGCCTTGCAATTTCTCTTTTAACAGGGTTAAAAGACGATAAGATAACAGCCTCGGGGGTTTCATCGATTATAAAATCGACGCCGGTAGCCGCTTCCAATGCCCTTATATTTCTGCCTTCTCTTCCGATTATCCTGCCTTTCATGTCATCGCTTGGAAGTTGAACCGATGATATAGATTTTTCTGCGACATAATCACCCGCGTATCTTTGTATAGCTAATGCTATAATTTCTTTAGCTTTTTTATCGGCGGACTCTTTTGTTTCATCCTCTATTTTTTTAATAGATTTTGCCGCTTCATGTTTGGCCTCTTCGACGATTGAATTTATGAGGGAATTTTTAGCCTCCGAGACGGTCATCCCCGATATCTTTTCTAGTTCGTAAACCCTTTCTTTTAATGCTTCTTCTATTTTTTTTTCTTTCTCGACTATTGTTTTTTCGGATTGGATTAAACCCCTTTCCCTTCTTAAAAAATCGCTTTCTTTTCTTTCGATTAATGTTATCCTTTTTTCAAGATTATCTTCTTTAATCGATAATCTTTTTTCCATTTGATTTAATTCTTGTTTTTGAATCCTTATTTCTTCTTCCGCAATTTCTTTTGACCTGATAGTTTCGGATTTAACGCTTAAAAGCAAATCCTTTTTAATCTCTTCCGCCTTTTTTTCGGCTTCCTTTATAATTGAATCCGCCTTTGATATAGCATTTTTTAACGAAATTTTATCGATAGTATATTTAACGATAAACCCCGCAATAAAGAATAAAAGAGAAAAACCAATTATCATTCCTATAACAAAACCATTTAACATTATTGTATCTCCTTAATATAATAAAATCATTATTTAATTATTTGCTTTAACAAAACCGTTCTCCGTAAGCATGTAATGCATCTTTATATCGTTGCCGTCAAATTCTAATTCGTCATCCGAAATTAGTTGGAAACCATAACAAACACCCACAAACAGAGAATCTTTTGCTTGATTGAGAGCTTTATCGTAACACCCTTTTCCATAACCTGCCCTGTTTCCAGATATATCGAATGCAACTCCCGGTACGAAAAAAACATCTATCTCCTTTATATCGATAATACACCCGCCCTTTGGGCATAAGATGCCGTAATCGTCTGTTTTCATCGAATTAATATTTTCAAATTTATTAAAACACATATAATTCCCCCTGGAATACTGAGGAAGGTAAAAATTAATACTTTTGGATATATCTAATTTAATAATATATTCTATTCTTACCTCATTTTTTACACTCATATAAATTGCCGCATTTTTAAAAAAATTATCTTTTATAAAAGAATAAGCATTGGCGGCAATATTCAGGCTGAAATATTTAATTTCATCCTCGCTTAATTTATTGCGCCTTTCAATCATCCTTTTTCTTGCGATATTCTTTTCAATCATCATCTATTATCGTATCGTCATTTATTTAGATAAAAGCAATATTATAACTGAATAACTGAACGGATTATTGCGTGAAATTTAAATAAATTTTTAAGGGAATAAAATGGATAGGGCGGCATGACAAACAGAACCCCGCATGTGCCGAAGCGGCTTTAAAATTAGACCTATTTCAAAATAGGTGGCAATCATATGCTAAATGAATTAGGAATCACAGTTGCCTATGTTTCTATATCAAAAAGCAGTGACAATCCCATTCTATCTAACTGTTGGGTCAATTTTAAAAACCTGACATCGAACACTGCAGGGCATAAGCCTATAATCAGTTCTAAAGAGAGCGATTTATATGATTATATATATTGTTAATTTTTTCTAAAACTCTTTTGCTTTCACTATTAACTTCCGTTTTGCTGGATATATAATCGTCAGCTATATTAAGCGCAGTTAGAACAGCTACATTAAAGGAATCAACGGATTTTGTCCGTTTTATAATCTGATCTGCTTTAGCATTCACATAGGCTGCTAATTGCTCTAAATATTTTTTATCTTTATCGCTATTTATAACAAACTTGTGATTCATTATTATAAGCTCCACAAATGAGCTGCCCTGAAGTGAGGCTATCTCCGCCGAACCTGCATCCCGCTGGACTTTCGTCTCGTTCTCCCTCATAATTGTATCGATTCCAAATTTACCATTATACCGTCAATCTTTTTTATTATTATATCATTTTCCATTTCATTTTGGGTAATTTTATTCTTCAATTCGTTAATCTCATCATCTTTAGCTTTAACCTCCATTAAAAGTTTATCCCGTTCAATTTTTATTTTTTCAAATAATTCTTTAATTAAAATAACCTTTTCTTCGATTATATTAAGATTATCGATATCCATTTTTTGAGACCCCGCAAATAATTCATTCATAAGTTTAAAAAATTATTTTAAAAAGTTTAGCGATAAATTATGCCGATGTATAAAGATGGGCATACGGTCTGGCGCTTGAAGGGACAATTTTATAAAAAGGCTTGCCCGTAATGTCTTCAAAAGAAATATTAAAATCATCCGCATATTCCAATAAATATTTTTTTAAAAAAGCCATATCGTTATCATCTGCTTCATATAGTTCAACTTCTTTCGAATATTTTGAGAAATCTATTTTTTTTCGTAAATATATAACCCCTCCATGCATTCCTGCCGCAAAATAATCGCCGGCGGTATCGTCCGCATCGTTCAGCCCCAGCAAGACAATAACTCCTCCAGCCATGTATTCCGCAAAAAAACTCCCCACCTTTCCGCCTATTATTATAACAGGCAACTGCTCATTATAACCCTTCATATGTATCCCGACCCGATATCCGGCATTTCCCAAAATATAAATCCTGCCGCCTCTCATACCGTACCCGACCACATCTCCCGCATCGCCTTTTATTGAAATTTTCCCGGCATTCATAGTATTGCCGACATTATCCTGCGCATTGCCGTTTACGGCTATAGTGGGACCGTCCATAAAAACTCCTAAATCATTGCCCGGAACGCCGTTTATGTTAATAATTATATCGTCGCCTTTGATGCCGTCTCCAATGTAATATTGCCCGTTAACATTTTCCAGGAAAAATTTTTTAACTCCTCTTTCAATCCCTTCCCTTATTAATCTGTTAAGGTCTCTATAATACATCCCATTTGCATCTATCGTTATCATGTTGCCGCTTAATCTCCTTTATCTTTTAGCCAATTTGATATTTTAGATATTTTATATGTGGTAAACACGGGTTTAACACTATTATAGCCCCGCATGTTTGATACCTAATACTTTAAGCTCGGCATCGGTTAATTCGACGCCTCTCAATCTTTCTCTCGAACCTCTTAAACTTTCGATGGAATTAACACCCATGGCTCCCAGCACCTCCTGAATTTCATGGCTCCATGCAGAAATGAGATTATATAACCTTTCCCCGTAAACTTCAGGGTCTAATCTTCTGACAAGCTCCGGCCTTTGAGTGGTTATTCCCCAGCTGCAATTGCCTGTATTACACTTTCCGCATACATGGCAGCCCATAACAATAAGGGCGGCAGTTCCGATTGCAACGGCATCCGCCCCAAGGGCAATCGCTTTTACGGCATCTGCGCTCGACCTGATACTCCCCGCTGCAATAAGGGAAGCCTCATTTCTAATCCCTTCTTCCCTGAGTCTTTCATCAACCTGGGCAAGAGCAAGCTCGATAGGAATCCCTACATGGTCTTTTATTATATTTGGCGCCGCTCCTGTACCGCCGGTATATCCGTCGATATATACTATATCTGCCCCGGCTCTGACTATTCCGCTAACAATAGCGGCAATATTATGAACGGCGGCAACCTTGACGGAAACCGGCTTCTCATAATTTGTAGCCTCCTTTATGGCAAAAATAAGCTGCCTTAAGTCTTCGATAGAGTAAATATCATGATGGGGCGCGGGTGAAATTGCATCCGTTCCTATAGGAATCATTCTCGTTCTGGATATATCTAATCCTATTTTTTCGCCGGGCAAATGACCCCCTATGCCGGGTTTAGCGCCCTGTCCTATTTTTATTTCAACGGCAATACCACTGTTTAAATAATCCCTGTGAACGCCGAATCTTCCCGAAGCAACCTGAACAATGATGTTTTTGCCGAACGGGACAAGATCGTCATGAAGTCCGCCCTCGCCCGTATTCATAACTATCCCCAAAGCCCTGGCGGCCAAAGCCATGGCTTTTTGAGCGTTTAATGAAATAGAGCCGTAAGACATTGCGCCAAAAACAAAAGGCGTCTGCAATTCAATTTGAGGGGGCATCTTCGTTTTTAAAATCGGTTCGCCCTCTTCATTAAAATCAAGCTCGATTTTGGACGGCTTTTTGCCAAGGTAAGTCTTAAGTTCCATGGGTTCGCGCAATGGATCGATGGAAGGATTGGTAACCTGGCATGCATCTAAAAGTATATGGTCAAAATATTTTTTATATTTAAAGGTCGTCCCCATTCCTGAAATAACAATTCCACCCGTTTCGGATTGTTTCCAGATGCTTTTAATGTGATTCTCCTTCCAATTGCCGTTCTCCCTGATAACGGTGGGATTTTTAACAATCGAAATGGCGCTTTCGGGACAATATGTGTAGCACCTGCCGCAAGCTACGCATTTAGCATGGTCGGACAGAATTTTATCGCCGCCGAAGCTATATGTCCCCCACCCGCAGTTTTGGATGCATCTTTTGCATCTTACACATTTTGTGTGGTCTATTAGCGCCAGATATTCGGATTGTATGTTAGAGAAGGAGGATTTTGTCATAAGCCGATTAACCCTCCTTTTTGAGCCACTAACTCTTCGAACTTAACTATAACTGGTTCTCCCGCCTTTGGAGACCATACTAAATCAGGGGAAGGGCAAATTGCTCTAATAGCGGCTTCTTCGGATGCCACATAGGTAAAATCTCCCATTGTCGCTGCAACTAACGGCCTAAGTTTAATCCTGTCATTCATTGCGACCATGCCTCCAGAATAACCGAATACGATAGCAAACGGGCCGTTTAAAAGGGCGCTGCCGTATATTTGCCTGAGCGTGGTTAACAATTCTTTCTTTTCGTTATCCATTTTATCGATATTTTGATAAAAAGGCGCCGCCAGCACAAGGGCGGCTAATTCAATTGGAAGTCCATGTTTTCTAACCAAAAGATCGAAAATATATGTTATAACCTCTGTATCGGTTTTTAGCGAAAGATTATATTTATACATCTCAAGATACCTTTTGTTAATACCGTAAGACGATATCTCGCCATTATGCACAATAGACCAATCGAGTAATGTAAACGGGTGCGCGCCGCCCCACCAACCCGGGGTATTAGTAGGAAAACGGTTATGGGCCGTCCACATATAGCCTTCAACCTCGTCTAACTTATAAAAATCGGCAATATCCTCGGGATATCCTACACCCTTAAACGCCCCCATATTTTTTCCGCTTGAAAAAACATAAGCCCCGTCATATTTTTCATTAATGGACATAACGCTTTGGACAACAAAATCATCGTCTCCGAGATCATGAAATAATTTATCCTGTCTATCGGACTTCGGTTTCATAAAATAACGGTGTAAATATGGATGTTCCTTAATCTTAGAAGTTTTTGATGTTGGTATAGACTCCTCTTTCTCGATAATAAAATTATTTTTAAGGTATTCTTCGACATTATCCTTTGCGGATAAATTATCATACATTATATGGAACGCGTACAATTCGGCGTAATCATGGTAGTTGCCGTAAACGGCAAAACCGCCGCCTAAACCGTTGCCCCTGTCATGTTCAACGGAGATAGCCTTTTTAATGTCACTGCCGGTGGTTTTAACCTTTTTTGCATTTATTATGCCGCATAACCCGCATCCTGAAATATCTCTTTCAACGCTAAATTTATTTTTTAACTTTAACACTTTTAATCCCTCAGCCTTTTGTATATAAAATTGTTTTTATTAAACAGGTCTAAATATTTATAATGGATTACCGCTTCGCCATCTTCGCCCGCGTTTTCGACATGCAAAAACAATCGTGCGGGCGAAAATATGTGTCTGACGACACTCGTGAAGTTGAGCTTCGCTGAACTTCGTTTGCTTTGAAACTTTCCTGCTTCCTTCGGAACGACAAACATATTAAATATTAACATATAAGTAATTTTTTAACAAATATTTTATAACAGATTTTCATCTATAAGTTTTTTAAAATCGGCAGCCACAACCTTTTTTACAGGAGGAAGACCTAATTTCTTTCTAATTCCTTCCTGCGGATCCCCCAGCCTTAAAGTTTTAAAGAAAATGTCCTCAGCCTTTTTAACCTTTTGAGGGGAGGCGTCATTTTTTATCGCAAGATTTTTAAGCGTTGTAAGAACCGTCTCCCAGCTATAATTTTGCGGACACAGTTCGGAACATGTGTGGCATTCAAGACATTCCCAGACTATTTTTGAAGATACCGCCCTCTCAACATCGTTATCCAGAATCATTTTAATAATCAAAGGAGGGTCGTAAGATTCGAAAGAAAGGCTCATAGGGCAATCATTCCTGCAAGCCTGGCAATTATAACATCTAACTAATGAATCTTTCTCGAACATTATCGAGTAATCCGTTAAGGCCTTTGTTCCGTCAAATTTATCAAGGAATTTTACAGCCTTAATTTTATGCTGTCCTATAAGTTCTTCGGTTCCTTCTATGCCAAAAGCCAAACACATAAGCTCTTCCAGTGTGATAACAGGAATTTGATAAGCGGTTCCCTCTTTTAAAAGCATAAACTGGTTTGTATCGAACTGCGTAAAACAAGAAGGACAAACTGTCGTAATTAAATCGGGATTAACTTCTTTAATCGAATCTAACTTTATTCTGGCCATATCAAGAGCCTTATCGTGCTCGTCAACCCTGTCGAGCGCCTGCCCGCAGCACATCATTTTGTTTTTATAATTTATAACATTAGCTCCGAGCGCCTTAAGAATACTATCGTATTTAAAAGGGTCAAAGGGGGAATCAAATCCGATTGCATGGGACGGCCTTACTAAATGACAGCCGTAATGTATTGCGATGTTAATGCCCTTTAGCGGATACTTTACATTTGCTTTAATTTTATCTAATCCAACCTCGTCATGGAGATATTCGATAAAATGGTAAATGGAAGAGCTTCCCGAAAAATTAAGTCCGATATGCCCGAGGGTTTCGTTTAATTTTTTTTGGTACGGAAGATTTGAAACGACCTTTGCCTTGATTTGCTTGAGGTTTGAATAGCATCCCGTGCAAACCGACATTATATCGACATTTTCATTTTCGGCAAGCGCAATATTTCTAACGCCGGTTAAATCAAAGAGTGTTTCGTCGATATTTTTTACCAAAGATTTTTCCGGGCAGCAGGTAAAAGAATCGATATCCCGATATTTTATATTTAATTTATCCAGCACTAAACGGGTAGCCTTTTCCATAAAGGGAAACTTTGCCTGTATCGTGCAGCCCCAAAAAAAAGCGCTCTCTTTATTCATATATTTTTATCTATTTATATTTTTTAATTTAATTAATTATTTTTTTATTTAAATAAAATTTAAAAATTTCGATAATTTTTTCTTTTAATTATTATTAGTAATAGTATAAAATATATTAAGAAAAAATTCAATTTCAAAAATGATACTTAATCTATGGAATCTATGGATATTTTTAAACAAATCCAGCCTGACGATTCATTAAACGATATAGATTATGTAAAAACCTTTTCATCTTTTAACAAGCCGGTTGCCGTTAAAGGAGTAAAAGGGGAAATATTGTATATGAACGAGCTTGCGAAAAATCTATCAAAATTATCGGATCAGGAAATATTTGCCTTATACGATGAAAAATTGCCCGAAGACATAGCGCAGGTTAATGGGCTGGGACTCGTATCGATTGAAAAAATAATAAGATTAAAAACTACCGACGGAGAGATGGAAGAAAAATTTTTTCATATCGAAAGCAAAACCCTTCTAAATAAATTCGGCCTGTTTTACGGCACGATGTTTATTTTTTATGATTTTACTTCGCTTGTTAAATATGTACTAAATATTAAAAATAATTCGGAAAATAAGGTTTATGACGATATAACGGGTTTATTTTTAAAAAATCAATTTAAAGAAATGCTTTCAATGGAAGTAGAAAGGGTTACAAGATATGGATTCCCTCTCACCCTTGCGGTATTTTTCTTTGAAAATCTGGTTTTTTTCGGCCAATCGTTTGGAAAAGATAAATTAAATCAGCTGCTCAAATTTTTCGGTATTTTTTTCAAGCAGAAATTTAGAAAAACCGATACTATTTTTAGAATCGATTTTAATAGCTTTATTTGCATATTGCCTCACACAAACTATGAAAGCGCGAATAACAAGTTTAAGAAATTACAAAAAGAGCTTGATGAGGTAATAAAATTTCAAAGCAGTATTAAACCGATTTTAATTTTCGGAATTTCGGAATTCGACTTAAAAAAGCATTATAAAAATTATGAGCTTTTAATAGAAGAAGCGAGGATAAACCAGCAAAATAACAAATTTTACAAATAAACTTAACCCCCCGCCTGCTAACTTTCCAATAGCACGCCTGATACGCTTTTCAAATATTTATACGAAGAAATCAGTGAAAATACTATACTGATAAAAATCAATATAAGACCTATGTCCCCAAAATTTATATTAAAATGCTCATAATAAATCAATAAAAAAAATATGCCGAACATTTGAAAAGCGGTTTTCCATTTCCCCTCCTTTCCCGCAGAAATAACGACCCCTTTTTCACTGGCAATAGCCCTTAACCCCATAATAAATATTTCCCTGAATATAATTATAACAACCACCCATGCAGGAATTCTATTTAATGGAATAAGCATTATAAGAATTGTTACTACAAGAAGTTTATCGGCGATAGGATCTAAAAAAATTCCTAAATTTGTTACCAATTTTTTCTTTCTTGCTATATAGCCGTCTATAAAATCAGTTAATACGGCAAAGATAAAAAAAACCGAGGCATATATGCCGTAAATTTCTTTTTTGAAAAATAACAACGCAAATATCACGGGTATAATTAAAATTCTAGACATCGTCAAAAGATTGGGCAGGTTATATATTTGTTTTTTACTTTGCATTGTTACTTTCCCTCCTGTAATACTTCATTACCTCGTTAACATAACCGCGGGTTTCGCTGTACGGGGGTATGCCTCCGTATTTTTTAACGGCTTTGCTTCCCGCGTTATATGCGGCGAGAGCCAGGGGCAGATCCCCGTTATACCTGACAATAAGGCTTTTTAAGTATTTTGTTCCGCCATAAATGTTTTGAGACGGATTAAACGGCTTCAAGACATTAAGTTGCCTCTGAGTCCCGGGCATTAATTGCATAAGCCCTTCGGCGCCTTTATCCGAAACCGCATCGTCATTAAATCCTGATTCTGCCTTTATAACGGCTTCTATCAATCTGGAACTAACTTTATATTTATTGGAGGCTTTAAGTATTATCTTTCTGTATAAGACATTATTGTACCCTTTAAAATTATTTGAGTGCTGCCTTGTCTTCATATAAAGCCGATAGTTATTCGAAACGGGAACATTAGAAAAATAAACCGTTCCGTTTTTGCCGACGCGCATATAGATGTCGGCCGCCCCTGCCTTGAGATTAACAAAATTAATTAAGCAAAAAGAAACAAAAATCAATAATAAATATGCATATTTTTTCATAAAATATTTTTTCATAAACTACAGGCCAAAAGAGCGTTTACGGCGGAAGCGGCGGAGGAACTTCCTCCAAAATTTCCGAAATTGCCGACGGAGGAATAAAAATTATCTTCGTAAAGCAATTTTTTGGACTCTGCCGCCCCGACAAAACCGACAGGCATGGCTATTATTATAGGCGGATTGTAATTTATAAAATTATAAAGCCGCTTGCATAAATCCATGACCTCGACAAGCGCGGTCGGAGCGTTTCCTATCACGATTATATCCGGTAATTTTTCTATAGTCGCCAGCCTTATAGAAAGAGCCGTTTTCGTTATATTATTGTTGCCCCCGTTATCTTTCATCTTACCTAAAAATTCATATTTATTTTCTAAATCTTGCTGCTTTTCCGCTAAAATATCATGATTAAAACCTATATAGCAGTTTAAATCAAGTATAATATTTTTGTTGGCATTTTTACTGATACCTGCTTTAGTCATTTCGGAATCGCATACAATTTTTAACGGTTCTTTTTTTTTAATTTTTCCGTTAATAAGATTTATCCCCCTTTGAACCGAATTGTTTGTGAAGAAAATGGTTTCGGCATAATTTATATCGCTCGTAGCATGGATAACTCTTTTAACAACCGCCTTTTCTGCTTCGGAATAAAAACCGTCGAAACGGGTATTCCCTTTTAGTAAAGAATCTATTATGGTTATGCTTTTCTTATAAATTTCTTCTCCGATATTGGACATGCGCCGATGTTTTAATAATTCCCGATAAATGTTATAATATAATACAAATGATACAAATACATGTTAAAATTATATAATAGAATTTATCACACTTTACTACTTAAGACAAGCTCCGAACTTGTTAAAAAATAAAAATGAAAAATAAGGAATCGCTATTCGATAAATCGCAGCTGGAATTGGAAGAATTCTGCATTTTAAACGGGTTTAAAAAGTATAACGCTCATCAGGTTATGAGATGGGTTTATTTCTATCAGACCCTCGATTTTACTAAAATGACCGACATCCCGAAGCCTTTAAGGAATGAGTTATCGAATAATTTTCATATTAATCTGCCGGGGATAGCAGGAACGACATACGAAGAGGATACAAACGGCTATTCAAAGAAATATTTAATCAGGCTTGCGGATGATATGACCATAGAATCGGTATTAATAAATTATAATAACAGAAAAACTTTATGCGTCTCGTCTCAAATAGGATGTAAAATGGGCTGCGCATTTTGTGAAACTGCAGGACTCGGCGCAGGCAGAAACTTATCCTCGGGTGAAATAATATCCCAAATATTGCTGGTAAACGAGGATATAAAAGAAAAAATTACAAATGTAGTTTTTATGGGTATGGGCGAACCGTTAGACAACATGGCAGAGGTAGAAAAATCATTAAATATTATGTCGGATAACAAGTTTCTTGCTATAGCGCCGCGGAAAATCACTATTTCGACTTGCGGCTTATTAGATAAACTTCACGACATCGAAAAATTTAAATATAAAATCGCCATATCTCTAAACGCTTCTGATAATATTACAAGAAATAAGCTTATGCCCATCAACAAAAAGTTTCCGTTAGAAAGCATCGTTAATTTAATAAATCGCAAAAAACCTTCCGTCCATAACAAAATAACGCTGGAGTATGTGCTGATAAAAGGTGTGAATGACGGTATTTCAAACGCTAAAGAGCTTATAAAAATGTTTTCCCCTTCAAAAGTAAAATTTAACTTGATACCATTAAATAAAGGAGAAGATTCCATATTTTTAAAAAACTTAGAAAGACCCGACGATAAAGTTATTAACGATTTTAAAGTTAAATTGCTCAAAGCGGGGTTCACCGTAACGACAAGATTTTCTAAAGCGCAATCGATAAACGGCGGGTGCGGACAGCTCACGGCAAAAATGCTATATTCTTAATAAAATGTTTTTCGAAAAGCTTACTGCCGGAAAGGGGAAAGTTTTTTGCGATTTTGATTATATCTCTTAAATCCTTTTCTCTTTCGGACGGTTTTGCCGTTATATATTTAAGGCATCCTGAAAGGACCGAATCTGAGGTAAAATTTATCGTTTTCCCTTTAAACGGAAGAATGTCTATTAAATCAATAATTTCGGGCTTTATATGGCTACCGAATGTCCCCGAAAGGTAAACATCGAAATCATCGTCATTATAAATTTTAAATTTTTCTATAAGGATTTCCGATGCAGATTTAACTGCTGATTTGGCTAACTGAAATTGCCTGACATCTTCCTGAAAAAACCGCATATTAATTTTATCGTCGAAATACAGGACAACCTCCTGTCCCCCATTCTTTGTATCGATTACGGAATAGCTTTCGGAATCTATTAAGTCAGGGGGAAGAATTCTTCCGTTTCTATCTATAATATTTTCTTTTAAAAGCTCATGCATAAGGCTCATTATACCGCTTCCGCAAATTCCCTTCGGCCTAGCATCGTTTATTGTCTTAAACTTAAATATGCCGTTTTTAAGTTTTACATCAAAAATAGCGCCGGTTTCTGCCGTCATCCCAAACTTAATGTTTCCGCCCTCAAACGCCGGACCTGCGGGAGCGGAAGCGGTATATATCTTATGCTTATTTCCTATGGCTATTTCGACATTTGTTCCAAAATCTGCCAGAAAAATCGGTTTATCTCTTTTTGCCATATCCAGATAATAGATGGAAGCCACCGTATCGCCCCCGACAAATCCATCCAATATCGGGAATATAAATAACTCCTTGTTCTTTAAACAAAAGTCCTGTAAAAAATCGGTTTTATCGGGAAAGAACAGGTCAGCCGAAGCCCTATAAGGCGGCTTCGAAAGCGGAGCAAGCGGATAGCCGCACAAGGCCATTTCCATAACCGTATTGCCCGCTATCGCAACAATTTCGATATCGTTATAGTCGAGTCTGGTTTCCTTTTTAATATCATCTATTAATGTATTTATAGTTAAGACCGCTCTTTGCTGCAACTTTTTAACGGAATTCTGGTCTAATCCATTCTGTATTCTTTTGATGGAATCAAGGCCAAATTCGGGGTATTGAAAATTTAATATGCTTTTGCTTGAGATAACGGAATTTTCACTATTTGCCAAAGCGGCGGCAACCGTCGTCGTTCCAAGATCGATTCCTAAAAAATATCTATTTCGCATTCCGATTAACCCGACAAATAAAGAATAAAGGCGGGACGATAATAAGGATTATGTTTAAACCATATAAATAAGGGCACCCTTTCCCGGAGTTTTTTGTAATACTTTGCCTATTTTGTGCAACGGCTCTCCCGCATCTTTAAAAGCGTGCTCCAGCGCCTTCGATTTTAATTCAGGAACCGGCATTACAAGTCCGCCTGAGGTTTCTGCGCCAAAAGCTAACCACAATAAATTTTCATCGACATTTCTCAAGGTGGATACATATTTTGAAAAATATTTTCTGTTTCGTTTGGTTCCTGACGGGTTTATACCTTTCTTAATTAACTCATATACCCCGTTTATAGCGGGAAGAGCGGATAAATCAATCTCGCATGCGGCGCCGCTTGCAATCATCATCTCGCTTAAATGCCCGACCAGCCCGAAGCCCGTAACATCCGTAATAGCATTTGGCGATTTTAAAGAAACGGCAAGCTCCGAGGCTTTTTTATTGAGCTTTGACATAGACAAAGAGGCTTCGTTTAGCGAATCCTTGCTTAAAAAATCCGTACAGATAGCGCTGACGACAAACCCTGTTCCGAGACTTTTGGTTAAATATAAGATATCCCCGGGGCTTGCCCCCTGATTAGAATAAATTTCATTTATATTGCAAACCCCCGTAACGCTAAGCCCGTATTTAAGCTCTTTGTCGTCTATCGAGTGGCCGCCTAAAAGCGCTGCCCCTGCCTCGTTTATCTTATCCAGACCGCCAAGAAGTATCAGGTTGAAAACCTCTTTTTCTACTTCCTCAATCGGGAAACAGGCAATATTTAAAGCCGTTATCGGCTTCCCCCCCATTGCATAGACATCCGAAAGCGCATTTGCGGCGGCAATCTGGCCAAAAGTATAAGGGTCGTCCACCACAGGCGTAAAAAAATCGACTGTTTGAATAAGGCAAGAATCGTCGCTTATTTTATAAACGCCCGCATCATCTTTATACCCAAACCCGACCAAAACATTATCATTTTTTGGAACAGGCAATTTTTCGAGAATCTTCGAGAGGTCCTCCGGACCTATCTTGCATCCTCAGCCGTGGGCGCTTGTCAAACTTGTAAGTTTATATTTTTTTGCCGTCATGTTTATTTACCTGTGTGTTACGGCATAGGCATTTTGCCGCCCACTATGAGATATTTAAGGTCCTTATCTGTAAATTTAACGCCGCCGCCGATGTAAACAGACCTGTTATGATTACTAAAGATGTCGTCGTATCCGGCATCTAAAAATAAATGCCTGTAAAATGTGTACGCAATGCCGGCGTCAACATATTCGCTGACGTTACCGTTGTTCGAATTAAACCCGAATGCCCTTGTATAAAGCTTAACATTTTTATTCGTGCCGGGTATATAGTAATTAATCCCGACCCCGCCCGTCGAATATAATAAACCTGCAAGAAGGGTAAAATTATAAAAATTTTTGGCTATCAAGGCGTTAAACTTTATGCTGTTGGAATATGTGTATTGCGTCGTGTTTGTGGTTATACTCGATGGATAAAACTGCCCGGAGGGCGGGCTGTTAGTCGTATATGTCGTCGTCTGCGTCTCGCCGAATGTGTTGCCGTAACCCATAGGTACGGAAGCGACGCCCAGCTCGTAATAATGACCGGGAGACGGCTGAAGTTTGACATTTACCTGAGTTATAGAGCTTTTACTTCTGGCAAGGTATTGGGAATTCATGTTCATTTTAATCTGAAATTGACTGTAACCGCCTACTAAGTTATTAATGCCCTTAAGAGAACCGTTTAAATTGTTATATACCGAATTTCTATTGACAAGTTTCCCGATTGTTCCCTGCCCCTTGTTTATTTTTGAAGATATGCCGTATATTTCATCTAACGACAGCTGCAATTTTTTTGTATCGGAGTTGATGTTTTTTAGGCTTTCGTTAATATTATTTTTATTTTTGGCAACAATATGATTTAAATTAGTGGAAAGACCCCGTATGTTTTCCGTAATAGCGGGAAGTTCCTTTTTTAAATTATAAGATATGGAATCAAAATTATGAATCGTTCTTGTGATAGCCGCATCGTTTTTAACGGTTAAACCGTTTATGTGTTTTGAAATAGATGCGAAATTAGACATAATGGTATTGACATTTTCCTGATTTATATAAACAAGCCTGTTTAAATTTTTTGAAAGCATGGCAATATTATAAAGAATTTCTTTTATATGCTTTTCTCCGGTCTTTGTTCCAACGGAATTTCTAAGCGATCTGGAAACTTTCTCTAAATCGTCCGCGGTTTTGGCAAACTTCATAATAAGCGCGGACATACTTTGTGGCGATACCTCGCTCTTAACGATTTCCCCGTTCAAAAGTTCTTTCGCTTGAGCCGCCGGAGTCCCGACAGGTGAAATAGAGATATAACTCTCCCCCAATAAACTCATCGATCTGATGGAAGCGACATACTGGGGATAAACTTTATACTGGGAGTCTATCGCCATGTAAACCCTTGCCATGCCGTTTTCCAATTCAATCTTTTCGACCCTCCCTATTTTTATTCCCGCCATAGTAACTTCCGTCCCTATGCCGATGCCGTTTGCCGATTTAAAATAAGCCGATATAGTATAGGTAGGAGGCTTGAAGATATAAACCTTTCCAACCCTAATGGAAAAATAGGCGAGTATTAATAAAACGATTACCGTAAAGATACCTACCCTGGTTTCTTTATTTAATTTCATAATTAAATCGTATTAAAATTAATCGGGCCGATCATGCTTCCGGCAACAAACTGGCTCACTACCGGATTCTTTGAACTTTTAATTTCCGCAGGACTCCCTATCTCGATAATGGAACCGTCGTAAAGCATTGCGATTACATCCCCAGTTTTATACGCGCCTTCTATATCATGGCTTATTATTATTCCTGTGAATTTAAATTTGTTATAAATCGATATGATTAAATTATTTATCGCATCCGACATAATAGGATCAAGTCCGGTAGTGGGTTCGTCAAAAAGAACTATTTCGGGGTTAAGTATTAAAGCCCTTGCCACTGCCACTCTTTTTCTCATGCCGCCGGAAATCTCCGACGGCATCTTTAATTCCTGTCCGCTCAACCCTACATCGCCAAGCATCGAATGAACCCTGTCTTTAATCTCGCTTTCCTTAAACTTAGTATGCTGCCTTATCGGAAAAGCTATATTTTCAAATATATTTATAGAATCAAAAAGCGCCCCGTCTTGAAAAACCATGCCAAATTTTTTCCTGATTTCATTAAGTTCCTTTCTTTTTAAGATATTGATATCTATGCCATCCACCAAAACTCTTCCGGAGTCCGGCTTAATTAAACCTATTATATGCTTAAGCATAACGCTTTTTCCGCCGCCGCTCCTGCCTATTACAACCGTAATTTTTTGGTCGTCAAATTTTATATCCAGATCATTTAACACCTTGATGCCATTAAAAGATTTCGATAATCGTTCAAGGATAATCATAGCATTTTAAAATGATTTTGACAATTTTAACTAAATTTTTTAAAAATTATTAAAAAAGGATAGAAGTAAGAATATAGTCCGCAAAAAGAATATATACAGAACTTAATACCACGGCCTGGGTCGTAAAACGGCCAACGCCTTTTGACCCGCCGGTTGTTTCAAAGCCTTTAAATGTGCTAATCGTCGCAAGTATTATACCAAAGAAAACCGCCTTTAAAAGGCCGTTATATATATCGCTTAGTTTCATATACTGATATATTTTTTCTACATAAGTAATATGATTGAGCCCTAAAAAATAAGTGTAAACGATATAACCGCCGATTATGCCGATCAGCGAACACAAGATTGTCATAATCGGGAGCATAACCATGGCGGCCAGAATCCGGGGAATCGAAAGATAATAGTATGGATCGACGGCCATCACTTCAAGCGCGTCTATTTGCTCCGTTACCTTCATTGTGCCGATTTCGGAAGCCATAGACGAACCGCATCTTGCCGTTATCATAAGCGCGGTTAAGACCGGCCCCAATTCCCTTGTCATGGATAAAGCGACCGTAGGGCCTATCATATAAGTTACGCCGACAATTTTAGCCGCATAATATGACTGGAGCGATAATACCATGCCTGTGAAAAGGCCTGTTAAACCGACAACATAAAAGGAATCCATGCCGATAAAAGCCATCTGGTCTATTAGATTGCCGAAATTTATGGAATATCTGAATATAGAAAGAATGGATTCCCACAGATAAATAACAAGAGAGCCCAATTCATCGGTTGTTTTTAATATAAATTTGCCGATACTTTCAAAAGGGGTGAGTATTCCATTCATTGAACTATATATGTTAATGTTTATAATTTTGCAAATGCCGTAAGTGGCCGATACTTTATTACGATTCCTCCAGCTCCACATGCCAATAAGCATTATCGACGAGGCTTAGAAACGGCATCCACTCTTTATACATAACATTTGTAAGAGATATATGATAATAAGGGGACCATTCGGGTTTCCGAGGTTTCCTGATAAGTTTCATTCCCGCTCCTTCAGGCGTTCTTCCGCCTTTATTTCTGTTGCAGGGGATACAACTGCATACCACATTTTCCCATGATGAAACCCCGCCATGCGTCCTTGGAACGACATGGTCAAGATTCAACTCAGTTTTTTTAAACTCCCTGCCGCAATACTGGCATTTATTTTTATCCCTTAAAAATATGTTAGCCCTTGAAAATTTTATATATCTTTTGGGCAGTTTATCATAGTTAGCAAGGATTATAACCCTTGGCGCCCTGATCATTCTATCTACAAGCCCTATTGATTTAGATTCTTCAATGATAGACAGGCTCTGCCACGAGTCAAAGCTAAATGTTCTATAATTTTCATCCACAGCCCTGGCAACACCTTGATAAAGAAGGATCAGTCCTCTTTTTAAGGATGTAACGTGAACGGGCAAAAAAGATTTGTTTAAAACAAGAACGCTTGATGAAAGCATAATTTCTATTCAAATTGATTAAAGATACAAATTGTATTTAAGTATTATAATAATTATAAATATTATAGCCTTATTGAACCATTATATCAATAAATCAAAAAAATAAAAAACTAAAAATATTCGTATTCCTTATCTGGAATAGATTTTAACGCTTGTATTATATCTTTAAAATCTATCTCGAGCACGGTCCTGAGATCAATCAGGAATTCATCATTTTTGATTTTTCCGATGATCGGAACGCCAAAACCGCGAAAAATCCGGCTCAATTTATCGGCGCTTAATGTTTTATGGGCAATGCTTATGGAATATGTTTTGAGTTCGTAATCCGGCAAAGCTCCGCCTCCTACGATACTTAAATCCTCTATTATCTTAAAATTGTATATATTTTTATTTATATATTCAAGTTTTTTAATTTTATTTAAAAGCCTGAATGCTTTTCTTTTAATATCTTCTCCGCTTTGCGAAAGAAAAAAAAGGGTAGGTATTCTTTTAACCGCGGTTTCGATATCCAAATATTCAAAAAGGACGGCTTCAAGCGCGGCAAGCGTCATTTTATCTATTCTAAATGCCCTGTTTAACGGATTTGACGCAATTAAATCCACATACTCTTTTTTTCCCGCTATTATTCCTGCCTGAGGTCCCCCTAAAAGCTTATCTCCGCTAAATGTGATAATATCCACACCTGCATTAACAACCTCCGGCGCAGTGGGTTCGTGAGGCAATCCAAATCTTTCGATACCCACAAAACTGCCCGAACCCAAGTCCTCCATAACGGGTATACGGTGGTTTTTACCGATGGAAACAATATCTTTGCTCGATAGTTCGCTAACAAAACCCCTCATTCTAAAATTGCTATGGTGCACCTTTAATAAAAGAGCCGTGTTTTCATTTATATTTTTTTCATAATCTGAAGGCTTTGTCTTATTTGTGGTACCGACTTCCACTAAAACAGCCCCCGAAGCCTTCATTATGTCGGGTATTCTAAACGACCCGCCAATTTCGATAAGTTCCCCTCTCGAAACTATTACTTCCTTTTTTTGTTCCGCACAAAATGATGACAGCGACATAAAAACAGCGGCCGCATTATTATTCACGACGATAGCCCTTTCGCATTTTAAAATTTTTTGAAGCAGGGATTCCACATGCGAATATCTTTTGCCTCTTTTACCCTCCGTCAAACTAAATTCTAAATTTGAATAGGACGATGATATTTGCGCAACATTTTTAACGGCTCTTTCCGGTAAAATGGAACGCCCTAAGTTTGTATGGATAACGACGCCGGTCCCGTTGACGACTCTTTTTAAATTAAAAGAAAAATTGTTTAAGTCATTTTTAAGCTTGCCGGCAAAATATTCAACCTTAAACCTTTCCTCATCGATATTTCCGGTTTCCGCCGTTTCCATATTTAAAAGATTTAAAACATTATCTTTTTCCTGTTTTATTAAAGCATTAAGCCTTCCTTTTACAAAATTATAAGAAAAAGCTTTGCTAAGCAATTTAACATCCTTATTTTCAAGGATTTCATAGATACTCGGAAATTTTCTTAATATATCGTTTTTATTGTGTTCCATAAATTTTTTTGATTTATAATTTTAAAGGCTCTCAAAAGATTTTAACCTTTTACCTATATGAAATGATAAAAAATCTTCCAAAAATGTGGAACATTCCCTTAATAATTCTTCTTTAACGACCAATTTATTTATTATCGACAAATCCGATTCCATCATTAAATTAGATAAATTAATAAAATTAACGGGCAAATTTCTTATTCCTGCATTATTTCCTGAATTGGCGCAAGAGCCGCAAACAACGCCCCCCTTTTTTAGGCTAAAATAAAATTTGTTATCCGCATTCTTCTCCGAACAAACGGTGCAGGTCGAAAAGTTAGGAAATATGCCCGTATATTTTAACAAATTAGATATAAAATAAATCTCGTATTTAAGCAATATCGCGGTCATAGAAAAATCAGGCGAAGATGCTTTTGCGCCGACATGGTTAAGACCTTTATAAATGGCGCGGGTAAGATAAAAAATATTTTTATTGTTATCCCTTTCCTGACATAAAACCCTTGAAACCTCGGCAATCTTGGTTAGAAAAAGATAAATATCTATATCCTTTCTAACATTCTTGTAATCTTCGACTATATCCGCTTCGTACAAAATATCTAAAGTCATGCCCGCCTTTTCATAAAATTTTATATTCGTGAGCATTGCAGGCTCTAATTTGCCCAGAAATCTTTTCCTGCTTTTCCTCGCATTATTGGCAAAACAGGTAATCTTTCCGTAATCTTCGGTGATATAGCTCAAAAGCAAATCAGCCTCGTTTAATTTTTTTATATATATCACAAATGCATTTGTAGAGAATAATTTCATAGCATAGAAGATGCAGAATTATTTATTTTCCAGAATTAAATATTACAAATATTCCTATCATGATTATAAAAACCCCAAACCATCTTTTAAGGCTGACCTCTTCCTTTAAAAATATTTTCGATAAGAGAACTACAAGTACATAGCCGCTTGAAAGCATCGGATATGCAATAGATAAAGGCAGTTTAGACAGTGCAAGAAGGTAAAATATCGTCGCAAAAAAAAGCATTATCAGCGCGCTGAATATAAATGGATTTAAAAAAACAAGGATAGACCTTATGCCTATCTTTAAATGTTCCTTTTTAACCATGCCGGAGCCGATTTTTTGCAAAATTTGCCCAATCGATGTAAATATAACGGCAAGACCCATAAAGATGTAAGGATTTGTCAGCATAATTTATATTTATATTATATACTTTTTAAATTTCAAAAGCTCGGTATAAGTGGGTAAAATAAAAATTTTTTTATTCCCGCCATCTCTGCCACCGCCTTCCCCGCAAATTTTAATAATTTTTTTTAAAGAACTTTTTAAGTTATGATCTACTATAATGCTGTCTTTATCTATGCCGGCGGTCTGCAATCTTATCGCCATATCAAAGGGGCGGGCGCCCGTAATTACGATTTTGCCGAGTTTACCTGCGTACCCCTCGAAATCGACATCCCAAATCCACGAAACATCTCTGCCGTCGGCATCTCTATCGGAAAAAGCAAATAGAACATTTATAAAACCATCTTCACCCGTAATCTTTTCTAAAACCCTGTTAAACCCGGTCGGATTTTTAACAAGGTCAACATTGATTTCGATTCCTTTAAAAATCTTTTTATATGACCTTCCAAATTTTGTCCTAAAATTCTCAAATGAAGTCCTTATGATTTTATTGTTAAGCGTATAATTTTTTAAAACCGCATAAGCCGCCGCATAATTAGCCATATTGTAGTCGCCGGATAACTTTGGCTTAAAATAAAATATTTTGTCCGCAGTTTTATTGCATAAACCTTTCATCCCTTTACCGCTAAATTCACAAGCATAAATTTCAGGTTCTTTACTTTCGAATCCGCAATATTTACAATTAAATCTTAATAAAAATAGACTTTTATTTAAATTTTTTTCACAAAAAAGAATATGCCCGCAATTAGGGCAGGTTAAAGCATCGGATAAATTGGAAGAAACCCCTCTAATTTTATTTATTTCATTTTCAAAGAAGTTTTCATTAAAGCCGTAATAAATCTGCGGATTGTTAAGTCCATAACCGATAAAAGAACCTAAAGGCTCGTAAGAGGGTAAAATGAGAACAGGCGGATAAGGCAAATCTTTTATAGCGTTTTTTATCTTATTTACCGTTATATTGACCTCGCCGTATCTGTCTAGCTGGTCCCTGTAGAAATTAGTAATAACGATAACATTCGGGCTTAACTTTGAAACTATATAAGGAAAAACCTTTTCATCTACCTCCATAACGATAAAATCGGCATTAAATTTCAGCGTTAAATTATATAAACCTATAATGGATCCAAAAATTCCGTTCGGCATATTAGCGCCGTTTGAATTAGTACATACATTTTTACCCGAATTTCTAAGAGCGCCTGCAATCAGGTTTGAGGTTGTAGTTTTACCGTTGGTTCCGGTAACGATAATAACAGGAACGCCGCGTGAATTAATGTCTTTCGAAAAATCGTCGAAAATATCTTTATCTAACTTCTTTAAAATATGGGCGGGTAAAACATCGCCTTCCCTTTTAAAAAAGATATTTAAAACACTTTTAAAAAATTTGTAAAAAAGAATTTCAATTTTATTTTTAAATCTTAAAGTCATAATAAATTCAATAAGTTATAATATTTTATTATAAATATTAATAACTTAATATTGATTAATTATTAATCAATTTGATTAATTATTCGATTTGTTTAACAAATCGACTTTATGAGAATAAGGCTTTCAAAAAAAATTTTACAACCATTGTGAAATTGTCATAAAATTGTAACAAAATTGTAACAAAATTGTAATATAGCTTCCATGAAACCGTCATAAATCGTTTATATATTCCCGCTTATCGGGCGGGACAAATATTGTTTAATTTTTTCGACTGCTTCCATTGCATTTTTAGCATAAATATCGGCATTTATCGATTTTGCGTAATCATCCGTTACGACAGCCCCGCCAACCATTGAAAATACCTTTAAATTATGTTTCTTCAGTTCCTTGATAACATGCTCCATTTCCGTAACGGTCGTTGTCATCAAAGCCGAAAGGCCTACGAAATCAACTTTATTTTTTATAGCTTCTTCTATTATCCTTTCGGTCTTTACATTCCTGCCAAGGTCTATAACCTCGTAGCCGTTATTTTCAAGAAGCATGGATACTATATTTTTTCCTATATCGTGGACATCGCCCTCAACCGTAGCCATTAAAATTTTAGGCCCTGTGGAAGCGCCGCTTTTAGGCAGCTCCCGTTTAATTCTGCTAAAGGCTATTTTCATAGCCTCTGCGCTTTCCATAACCTGAGGAAGAAAATAAATGTTTTTATCAAAAAGCCTGCCGACTTCTTCCAATGCGGGTATTAAATATTTATTTCCGATATCTAACGGCAAATCCCCATCGCTTAGAAGTTTTTCGACATAATGAGCGATATGCTCCTTTTCTCCATGAACAACGGCATCATACAACTGGACTCCCACTGTTTTTCCGGAAGCCAAATCAGGATTTTTCTCTCTATTGCTATTGCCGGCATAGTCCCTTGCTTCCGCCGAATACTTGTTTATATAGTTCTTAAAAAGATAGTCTTTCCCCAGGAGGGCATTTATAGCATAAAAATTTGCCATTAAATAGTTATCTTCGGGATTTATTATAGAGGCGCTTAAGCCCTCTTTAATGCACAGCGATAAAAATGACGAATTAATATATGACCTTTTTGGAAGTCCGAACGATACATTGCTGATACCTAAAACGGTAGGAAGATTTAGTAAAGTTTTATTTTTTGAAAGCGCGTCTATTGTTACCATTGCCTTTTCCTGTCCTGCGCTTATCGGAAGGGTAAGAAAGTCAATGATAATGTCATAAGATTTTATGCCGTAATCTACAAGTCTTTGATATACTTTATATGCCGTTTCCAGCCTTTTTTCCGCAGTCTCCGGAATCCCCGCATCGTCTAAGGCTAAAATCAAAACGCCTGCCCCGTATTTTTTAATCAAAGGCATAATCTTCGCAAGTTTCTTTTCTTCGCCGCTTATCGAATTTATAAGCGGCTTGCCGGGATACAGCATAAGAGCTTCTTCTAAAACGGCCGGATCGGAAGAATCTATAGAAACAGGTGTATGCACAACACTCGTTACGGCGATTATCCCTTTTTTCATTAAATTTATTTCATCGGTTCCGGGAACACCCACATTAAGGTCAAGCACCGTTGCGCCCGCTTCAACCTGTTTTAACGCAGTTTTCCTGATATAATTGGTTTTCCCGTTTTTAAGTTCTTCTATAAAATCTTTTTTACCGGTAGGATTTATTCTTTCGCCTATAACGATAGGCGGATGATTATAGCCGCAGGATACAAAATCGGTTCTGGATGTTAAAAATAGGCCTGATTCTTTCTTTATACCCTTTTCGGGCAGGCCGCTTTTATTTATCGTATCTATCTCGCCTTTAAGCGCACGGGTAAACAAATCATTACTTCCGCAGCATGCAGAAATTACCCTTACGCCTATTAGCGCAAGCTCCGAAATTAATACGGTAAAATCTTCCGGTTTGCCCGGAAAAACCGTTTTTCCGTCGATTAATTTCGGTATTCCGGCATTTGGCTTAGAAATAAGCGGTATTTCAGTTACGGAGGCCATCTTTTTTAAAATCTCGTATATTCCCGCAGGGCCTACGGAACAGTTTGCGCCTATTACATCTGCTCCGAGGCTGTCTGCCGCTATGGCAAAAACCTCAGGGGTGGTTCCTAAAATCGTCCTGAAGGTGTTATCGAATGTCATCATTGCTATAATCGGTTTATCGCATAACTCCTTAACCGCAATGATAGCGCTCCTTACCTCTTGCAAATCTATCATGGTTTCGAGTTGGAATATGTCTGCCCCTGCGTCTAACCCTGCCTTAATCTGCTCCTTGTAAATTTCGACGCTTTCTTTAAAAACCAGATCTCCTACGGGATAAATAAATTTTCCGGTAGGACCTAACGACATAGCAACAAGCGCTCTGTCACCCGCAATTTCCTTGACAGCTTTAACGGCATTAAAATTTACGGCATACAACATGTCCGACAGGCCGTATTCGGCAAGCTTTATTCTATTGCCGCCGAATGTATTGGCGACTATTATTTCGCTTCCCGCCGTAAAATAACTTTTATGAACATCTTTTATATAATTTATTTTTTCCGAAACATTAAAACTTTCGGGAAGCAAGCCTTTGGGAAGCAGGTTTTTTAGCTGCAGAACCGTTCCCATAGCCCCATCCGAAAGCATCAACCTTTTTTTTAATTCGCCTCTAAAATCCTTTATCATAAAATGAATCTCAAATTTATTTTATTTTTATATATTATAAAAATTGGTTAACTATACTGACATTTTCTATCTTCCTGCCTAGAAATTTTTCGCCTAATTCCTTAAACTTTTCAAGGTCGTCGCTGACAAAAAACAATTCGCTGCCATTTTTTGCCTCATCTTTTAACATATCGTTTTCTTTCAAAAAATATTTAACTATTTTTGCGGTTTCGATTCCAGAATCTATTATTTGTATATCCCGGCCTATAACCTCTAATATTAAATCTTTAAGAATCGGGTAATGGGTACAGCCGAAGACAAGACAGGAAAGGTTTTCGTCAATTACTGGATTTAAATAGTAATTTATTACTTTTTTTGTTATCTCTTCATTTAAAAAACCCTCTTCGACAAGGGGGACAAAGAGAGGGCAGGCTTTTTCTATAACCTTAAAATTACTTTTAAACTTATATTCGCCGCTCCTTTTTAAAGCGTTAATTTCTTCGTATATAACCCTTGAATATGCCCTGCTTTTAATTGTGGCAGATGTCCCTATTACAGCGATATTTCCTCCTGAAGAAACCTCTACCGCTTTTTTAGCTCCAGGCTCTATAACGCCGAATATGGGAATAGTTTCTCCTTTTCGCAAATCGTCTAACGCCAGGCTTGAAGATGTGTTGCAGGCTGCCACGACGATTTTAACCCCCTTGCTTATTAAGAATTTTGAAATTTCCGTCGAATATCTGAGAACCGTTTCTTTTGATTTATTACCGTAAGGAACCCTTGCCGTATCCCCAAAATATATTAAATCTTCGTCAGGCAAAATCTTTCTTACCTCTTTAAAAACCGTTAAACCGCCGAGTCCCGAATCAAATATACCTATAGGTGAATTATTGTATTTCATATAATAAAATAATTGAAATAGTTCAGATAAATGTAGTAAAATATCAAAGGCATATATACGCGCTTTAGCTATTATAAAATAAAGAAACCTATTATATCAAATAAAAAACGATATAAATTTAAATAAAATTAAATCAAATCAAGAAAATGAAAGATAAATACTTAAAAAAAAGATTCGATGTTCTGACCGAAGATAATATTGATTTGGATATTTTAGAAACTATGGACTTTGAATACCCCGCAAGCGATACCTCGGTAACCGTAAGAACCAAAGAATTTACCTCGGTTTGTCCGTGGACCGGACTTCCCGATACTGCCGAACTCTTAATTACATATATCCCTTTTAAAAAATTAGTCGAGATGAAATCCCTAAAATACTACCTTTTATCCTTCAGAAATGTCGGAATACTGCAAGAACACGCAGTAAACAGAATTATAAACGATTTAAGTAAATTGCTTAAACCTAAGTCTATGGAGGTCGAAGCAAGATTCGAGTCCAGGGGCGGACTTGATACCGTCGTTAAGACCGCATATAAAAGCAAAAGAAAACAATAGAACGATAAATTTACAATTTATATATGGGCATATTACATTACATAGATATAAAACCACTCAACTCTTTAATATCTTTTCTTGCATTTATTTCAAAACTGTTATCGATTTTAATGCGGTTTATTGATGTGACCTCGTCAAGCGAAATGTTGTATCTGTTTTTTAGCGCAATATCTATTAAATAGTCGCAAAAAACAAAATTTTTAGGTAAAAAACTTCCATGTAAATATGTGCCGAAAAAGTTATCGGTTCTTGCCCCTTCCGTTTTATCTTCCCCGTTATTACCGAATCCGCGCAAAACAGTTCCGAAAGGTTTTTGGGTTTCTTCTAAATATGTCCTGCCGCCATGATTTTCGAAACCGACCGCAACCGTATCGTTAAATTTTATCGCGATATTCCCTGTCAGCCTTGGGCTTTTAGCCTCCGTATAACCTTTAAACAGGGAAATACCTTCGATAATTTTACCGGCAGAGGACTTATAATAATCGCACAAAAGCTGGTAACTGCCGCAAACGGCAAGCATTATTATATGCCTGTCCAATGCTTCTTTTAATATATTTTTTTTATTTTTTATAAAATCGTCGTAAATCAAAGCCTGCTCCGCATCCTGTCCGCCGCCCATAAAAATAATATCCATATTATCTGCCCTTAAAACCTTTTCTAATGAAATATTTTCGATTTTCAGGCTGATTCCGTACATGGACGCCCTGTATCTAAAATAAAGAACATTCCCCCTGTCCCCGTATATGTTCATAATTTCGGGATATAAATCTATTGCCGTTAATTCAAAAGCCTTTTTCATAATTTTAAATAAAGTTTAAAATAAAGTTCGGCAATTTAACGATTTAACATATTTATAAATATTTATAAATATGTTATCATAATAAAAAGTTATGCCTATATTAGATTTGATTTCCAAAAAGCTCGAAGAAAACAGAAAGCTCGGACTTTATAGAAAAATACCAGAGTTCGATTTCATCGGCAAAGGCGCCAAACCTTGTTTCTATTTTAATAAAAATTCAAGCCCGGCCGGGGACATTAACCCCCAATTAGATTATAACACAGGGTTTGTTAATCTTGCAACAAATGACTACCTCGGGCTTTCTTCGAGCGAAAGAATAAAGAACTCGGCTAAAAAAGCTATCGATATCTACGGAACTTCAAGTTCTTCTTCTTTCCTGATATATGGCCATACCCTGCCCCATAGAAATCTTGAGGATTTGCTGTGCGAATTTAAAGGCGGCTATGAAAGATGCATGCTATATCCATCGGGCTATCAGGCTAATATCGGCACTATAAAGGCACTGTCAAATATAGCCCCTCTCAAAACCTTTATAGCTTTCGATGAGTTATCCCATGCATCGATAGTCGATGGAGTTTTAGGCGCCAAGGTTAAATTTAAAAGCTTTAAACATAATGATTTATGCCATTTAAATAATATATTAGAGAGCCAAAAGGATAAAGAAATAAAACTTATTATAACCGAGGGGGTCTTCAGCATGGACGGAGATACCCCCGATTTACAGGGCATCTTAAACATCGCAAAAAAATATGATGCCGTAAGCGTTATAGACGATGCGCACGCAACCGGAACCATAGGAAATAAAGGCGGCGGCAGCGTCGATTTTCACGGGATAAAACCGGACATAATCGTAGGAACGCTTGGTAAGGCATTAGTGTCTAACGGAGCTTTCGTCCTTTCTAACCGTTTGATTATCGAATACTTAATTAATTTTAGCAGATCTTTTATATTTTCGACGGGCATACCCCCGTCATCTGCCGCGACAAGCCTCGAAGCGCTAAATATTATAAAAGAAAATCCAGAAATAGTTAAAACTCTGCAAAACTATTCGGAATTCGCGAGGAATTTTTTAAAAAACTCGGGATTAAATATATTGAATTCTACTACTCATATAATTCCCGTTCTGATCGGGAACGAAGAAAATGCCGTTAAAATAGAAAAAAAACTTTTGAAAGATGGAATCTATCTCAAAGCCGTAAGATACCCCACGGTTGCGAAGGGGAGCGCAAGATTAAGACTGGGTATAAACGCGGCCATTGATTTTGCAAATCTTAAAAATGCATTAAAAAATCTCGTAAAAGTTGCGGAACAAACATGGGAATAATCACAAATAAAGTAAACGCACACAAAATAAATAAAAAGAAAGTAAAAAGAAATTTCTCAAATGCCGCAAATTACGACAGTTTTACCTCTTATCATAATTTAACCCTTAAAATGATATCCCAAACGGTAAAAAATTATTTAAATAATAATGTATCTAAATCGCCAAAACACATATTAGATATAGGATGCGGGACGGGGCAGGGATATTTTATCATTAATGAAGCTATTCCAAGCTATAAATTTAATTATCTTGGACTTGATTTTGCAATCGGACTCTTAGGCGGGGCAAAACAGAAATTTTCAATTTCGGATAATATGAATAATGCCTTGCTAATTTGCGCCGACGCCGAATCATTGCCGCTAAAAGATAAAAAATTCGACATAATATTTTCTAATATGGCGCTTCACTGGTTAAATAATACCCTGCATTTCTTGAAAAAGGTTAAATCCGCATTAAAGGATGAGGGTATCGTTATATTGTCATTTTTAAGCTTCGGAACGCTAAGGGAGTTGTCCGAATGCCTTAAAGATGCCTTAATTGAACGACAGGGAACGACGGGGAACAAACCCTGCAATTTTAAAACCTTCGATTTTAAACTTCATAAATTTCCATGTCTAACTCATACGGAAAAAGAAATAAATAAATCCGGTTTAAAAATAATAGACTCCAAAGTATTTGAATATGTCGAAACCGCGGATTCTTCTCTGATATTACTAAAAAGAATGAACATGCTCGGAGCCAAAAATGCCATTGACGCCGGAAAAATGCCGCATGGCTTATTGAAGCGGATTTTAAATATCTACGATAAATACTACCTTAATTGTGACGATAAAGTTTATGCTACTTATAAAATTGCTTATTTGGTGCTAAAAAAAAACTAATGAAAAATAAAAAGCCCTAACTATTAAATATTTAGGGCTTTTTATTTTATAATTTATCCAGCGTATTAGAATATGCGGAATATAACACAAAACTTTACTTTGAAACGGCTACAAAATGATCCCTTCTATTAATGGCATAGCATACCCTAGTATGCGCCCTGCATAACGGTCTTTCTTTACCGTAGCTTATGGTCTTAAGCCTGTCTGCGGCTACGCCGAGATCCTCAAGATATGCCTTTGCGGCATTTGCCCTTCTCCAGCCGAGCGCGAGGTTATAGGCCTCAGAACCTCTTCTATCGCAATTGCCCTGTATTTGAATAACTTCACCTGGGTTATACTTAAGATAGATTGCGTCTTTTTTAAGCACCATCTTGGCAAGCGGAGTGAGAATAGATTTATCGAAGGCAAAATGAATATTGTTTGAGTTTGCCTGAATATTGTAGGTTGCAAGCCATGGATACTCTTTGGCGTATGACGGAACTTGCTGGGCCGCTTTAGGCGTAACTTTGGGCGCAACGGCAACGGCAGGTTTTTGTGCCGGGGGCAAAGCGCTTGAAGTAGTTTTGGTTACCTTAGGGGCACAACCCGAAAGAACGGCAGAAACGCCAAAAACTAAACCAAGAATTGATAAACCAATCTTTGTTTTTTTGTTCATTGTAAATTTTCTCCTTTAAAAATTAATTTTAAATTTTAAAAACTTTTAGACCCTAAAACTTTTGGGCCCTAAAAACTAATTGAATTAAATTGGATTGAAGGCAATTATTAACAAAATCAAAAATTAAACGCACCACTCTCCTTGATAAATTAAGGTTGAATAAAATATCCCATCAATTTCACATATATCATACTTATATCATTATTTAAAAAAAAATCAATACCTTTTTTTAAACCTTCTGATAAATTTTATAAAATTGAAAAATTTTAATCCTGTGATAGACTTTATAATGAACAAAAAAATAAGGAGGTGAAATTTATGAAAAAGGTTTACGAAGCCCCGCTATTTCAGGAAATCCCCGCCGAAGAATTTTACAGTTTAATCATGGAAGGCTACGGGATTAAGGATTCGTGCTATTCCTGAAAGTCCTGCAAATAAGCGCAGTTGGCGCTACTTTGCTCACCTGCCTTCTTTATCAAGTTAAGAAAGGCAGGTGAGCTTATTTCAAATACTCTATAAGCTCTACCATAATCCCGTTTGGATCATTCAGAAAAGCAATTTTCATGCTCTTATCCATCGAATAAAAAGGGTCTCTCGAAAAAACCGCACCGTCTTTTTTCATTTTGTAGGCATCACCGTCAATGTCATCCGTTTGAAATGCAAAATGGGCAAAGGAATTTTCGCACGGGTTAATTTGCTTTGGATTATCTTCGGCTATAAGTTCAATTTCGAAGCCTGTTTTTATATCTTTTAAGAAGACTAAGGTAGTTTTATGAGCCTCTATATATCTTTTTTCCCTTACGGCAAAGCCAAAAAATTTAGCGTAAAAATCGATAGACTTGCTTAAATCGTTTGTTCTTATTGCAGAATGTATAAATTTCATTATTTTTAATTTAATCAAAGACAAAGACGGTACCGGCATCATTTTCATGCCTTATCTCATCTACCTGTTCTTTTTTCATTTTTCCGGCATACAGCTTATTCGCTGCATTGATAACTAAGCCGTTTTTCCCGCCTGCATTTTTGTAAGCGTGAACAACGCCGGGAGGAACGATGAGAGCGGCAGGCCTATTCTCTCCAAGAAATAATACCATTTTATTGAGATAAGTCGATGAGCTTTTTCTATTATCCCACAATATAATCTTAAAATCGGAAGGACCTAAAAAACAAAAATAATCCGTTTGATAAACATGTTCATGAGGACCTCTTTTAACATTGGGCATGGTTAAAGAAACATAGGCCATCTGAGGAAAGATTGAGCCGTCAATCTCGTCCTCCCTGTACAGTTCGGCAAGCCAGCCCCTGTCATCGATATGTTTTTTAATATCTTTGATAACGACATCTTTAATTTCGGATAATTTAAAAGAAGCATTCATTTTTACAGCCTTTATTTTTTGTGATTTTAGGATATTATTAAACTATGTAAAGCAAGTTAAATTATATGCTATTAAATTTTTAATTTCAACCATTTCTAAAATTTTAAAATTACAAAAGCAATGCAAATTTTTATAAATTTTATAAATAACAAATTTATAAAAATGTCATTTTACGGCTGCCTGATAATTTTTGTTTTAATATTTTCAAGCGGTTATTCTTTTGCTAAAACATTAAAAATAATCAGTCCCGCTCAAGCTATTGCCATAAAAGCCGTCATCATTCCTTTAAGGAAAATAATAAAAGGCACGGAAACCATCAAATATATTCAAAATATTCAAAGCGCCAGACCGATTAACAATGATTTTAGAACCGGCAGGGACAGCCGCATAAATAAAATTAAAAATTCAGGCAACCGATTTAAAAATCTTAAGGGATTATATGTAAAGCTATCCGCTAATTTATATTTAATGCTTTATCCAAATAATTTTTATAAAAAGCCGAAGCATTTAAGGGACTATAATATTCATCAACTTTATCCGTACACTTTCAATAAAGGATTTATAACCGTAGATAAATTATCGGAAAAGACCATAATAAACAGATTATATAAGCTATATATAATTAAAATTAAATTTAGAACAAAAATTCCCGAGGCGTTTGGCAATTTCGGGTATTTTAGAAAAGAAATAGTATTAAATGCCCCCTTTTATCCGTATATTTCGGCAAATAAAAACTCAAATCCGCAGGTTTTTACCCGCTTTAAAATAAATTTAGCAATAAAAAACGGATATGAAGCATTTTTTAACGGAAAAATTTATACGCATAGATTGATTATTGCCCGGACCACAAATTTCATTTCTATTATATTATCCAAAAAATTCAGAAAAAAGGAATTACATTTAAATGCCTTATCGTTAAATTTTTTCTCTCCTTACCCTTGTAATTTTAATAATAAAAATAAAAAAATTTATAACGGGATAAGATTATTAAGCAAATTCTATAAAATAAAATTGAACCGAATAAACATTGTTTATATCTATTTAAGAAGAAGCATGTGGCTGAAACCCCCGCTGCACTCAAACACCCTTCTCGTCAACACGCGGTTTACAGGCGTATTTCCCAACTTTTACATATACCAAAAACTGAACCTTATAAGAGGAATAATTTATTTAAATTTAATAAATTCCAAAAAAACAATCGAAAAGGCGAGCAAAAACAGTTATCCTTTTTATTCTCAAAGATTGCAAAGGCTTTCGTTTATTAATTTTAAAGCATTTTTAATTAAATATTCAAAAAAAAATCCAGACATAAAAACATTTTTAAGGCATTTTAATTTTATTCAGGGGGTCAATACCGTCATAAACCACCCGATATTCCCTCTTTCTTACCTTTACTTTACAGGTTTTCCCCGCACGCATGCATTAAAAAACAGCGTTTATTATTATAATAACGATTTAAATCTTATTCCCTATAAAAAAATAAAGACCGAATTTTTAAACCTGAAGAAAAAAGATTATTATACCGTTTTTGTGAGCGGCGCAGGCGGAAATATCAGTCCGAACAGCGGGAGAACGGAAGGATATATAAACTTTACCATGACAAAAAGATTCAGTTATAGAAATAATCTTTTATTAGGCGTGTTCAAAAATTATTACAACAGGGGTTTTAGTATAGGATTTTCCCATCAAATCGGCAGGTTTTTCCCTGTATCCCAGATGTATAAGCAGTCTATTTTCGGAACGGCAAGCCTCATGGAAATCAGCCCTGAGGCATCGGGCAATTCTTTTGTTTATCAAAATGCGAAAAGGGTGGCCGAATTTAGTCTGGGCTACGCTTATAATTCTATAGATTACAATATAAATCCGGGGTACGGTTCTTCATTTAATATTTCATATAATATTGCCAATTCCAATATTTTTTCCCCGTTTTCATTCAGTCAATTTACATTGCGGTATATTAAAAATTTTTCAATAGATGCGTCCAATATAATCGCGTTCAGAGGAATCGGGGTTTTTGCGGTCGGCAGCGTTCCCTCCGCCCTCGACTATAACCTCGGCGGTATAAACGGAATTATGGGGATGCCGGCCAGCCTTCCGTTTATCAATAATGATACCCTTATTGCAGAAGTCGATTACAGAAAAAATATCTACAGGGGATTAAATATAAATCTACTAAATAATCTTTTAAATATAACGGCTATAACCTCGGATGTTATTTTGGGTGCTGGCAAAATAGGGGATACCGTTCCGTCCGTTTTTAATAAAGGTCCGCTTTACAGCTTTGCAGGGCTTGGAATTCATTTTAAAACCTATTTTTTCGGAATATATCCCGAAATGATAAGTATTTATGCCGCCAAGGCATTTGGAAGCAGCGTAGGTTCGGAATACGGCGTAAGGTATTATCTTGGTTTAAATCAACCGTTCTAGTTTCAACAGGAATGACAACAGTAATAACATATTGAAATTTTCTACAATTTTTGATATAAATATATAAGTATGGAATACAAAGACTATTATAAAATACTCGGCATAGATAAAGCCGCTTCTTCGGATAATATAAAAAAGGCTTACAGAAAATTGGCAAGGAAATATCATCCCGATGTAAATCCTAACGATAAAACTGCGGAATCGAAATTCAAGGAATTACAGGAAGCTTATGATGTCCTTAAGGATGAAAAAAAACGCAAAGAGTATGATGAATTAGGTTCTAATTATTTTAACTTTAAAAATGCAGGGGCGGGTGGCGGTCCATCGCAAGGGGAATACTACTACGATTATACCGGCGGAGGTCCTTCCGGATTCAATTTTAATACCGGCGGGGCAGGTTTTAATTTCGAAGATATATTCTCCGACCTCTTTAGCAGGTCAGGAAAAAAACAGGGGCCGCTTAAAGGAAGCGACTTGAGCGCCGCGATAGAAATATCCGTTATCGAAAGCGTTAAGGGAACCGAAAGGATAATTAATATCAACGGTGAGAAAATAAAGGTAAAAATACCTGCAGGGATTTCAAACGGCGGAAGAATAAAGGTTTCTGGAAAGGGTTCCCCCGGTTTAAACGGCGGTCCGAGCGGCGACCTTTATATCGAAATTGCCGTTTTAAACGACAACATCTTCGAAAGAAAAGGGAACGACATCTATATCAACAAAAAAATAAAATTAACCGAGGCTGTCCTCGGGGCAAAGGTGGAAGTTTCCACTATTGATGGGAAGATTATGCTGACAATCCCCGCAGGAACTCAAAACGGAGCAAAGTTCCGTGTTCCCAAAAAGGGCGCAGCGGACATTTCGACAAAAAAACCCGGCGATTTAATAGTTACAATACAGATAGAGGTTCCTTCTAATATTTCCGAAAAAATAAAAAAAATATTTACGGAACTTTCGAAAGAGGGAATTTAAAAAAAAGTTTAATCGTATATTAGTTTATTAATTATGGATTATTTTATTAGCCTGACAAGCTTTTGCGATGAAATTAACTTAAATAAAGAGTCTGCGATGTTTTTCGTTTACGAAGGTTCAATCTCCGTTAAAAAACAGGAAGACGAATTTTTTATAGACAGCGAAACAGCCGAAACGCTCAGACTCATTTCCGGGATTCAAAACGACCTCGGGGTTAATGACGAGGGTATATCCGTAATACTCAATCTAAGAAGGAAAATAATAGATTATCAGACTAAAATTAAAACTATATTCGAATCGATAGATAAGTCTAAGAGCATTGACGAGCTTATTTTTATACTTGAAAAAACAGGTATTTTTAAAAATACTGATAATGACGAAAATATTTAATATTTATTTACGGTATATTTTATGAAAGATATGTCTTTTTCACTCACTTTTCAAATAAAAAACTTGATCGATAACGGCATGGAACTGCCTGACGATATGCTTTTGTCCATCTACGAGGCATCAGGTTCAACCCTTATGGAACTTTTTTCTTTAGCGCTTGAACTTAAAGAAAAATATGCTGGAAAAAAGGTTAATTTTTGTTCGATTATTAGCGCAAAAACGGGGATATGTTCGGAAGACTGCGCATTTTGCGGCCAATCTTCATTGGTTCGGAAGAAGAACAAAAAAATAAAAATAAATAGCCTTGTCACCGAATCCGAGATTGTGGAAGCCGCAAAAATTGCCAAAAATAACGGCGCAAATGAATTTTCTATCGTAACAAGCGGAACCTCTATAAATAATAAAAATGAACTTAATATCATTGCCAATGCCGTTAAACGGATTAAAGAAGAGGTCGGCATTACCCCCTGCGCATCTTTAGGGCTTATGAAATACGAACATCTATTATTATTGAAGGACTATGGTCTCGAAGTATTTCATCATAATATCGAAACCAGCAGCAACTTTTTCCCAAAAATCTGTTCCACTCATTCTTTTAAGGACAATATCGAGACTATTAAATCCGCAAAAAAAGCCGGGCTTAAGATATGCTCCGGCGTCATAATCGGAATGGGCGAGTCAAGGCTTGACAGGATAATGATGGCAAAAGAGATAAAAAATCTTGATATCGATAATATTCCAGTTAATTTTTTAAATCCGATTCAGGGTACCCCTCTCGAAAATGCGGAAGAGCTTACCCCGATGGAATGCCTTAAAACTCTCGCAATGTTTAGATTTGTAAACCCCCTAAAAAACATCCTTGCGCAGGGGGGCAGGGAACATAATCTTCGCCAGTTGCAGCCTCTTGCCCTCATGGCGGGTGCAAATGGACTGCTTTTAGGAAATTATCTGCTTACCTCGGGAAGAAACCCCTCCCTTGACATAGAATTAATAAATGATCTGGGGCTTGAAAAGGCGGAGTATGCCAAATAGAAAAGCCCTTGGCATCGATTACGGCTTAAAACGGATTGGACTTTCGTTAAGCGATGACACTCAAACAATTGCATTTCCGTTCAAATATATTCCTAACACTTCATTAAAAGAAATAATCGCCGAATTGGAAGAGATTATTTTTAACGAAAATATCGGCTTAATCGTGATAGGGATGCCGTTTGGCCTTAAGGGAAAACAAACCGATTTGTCGTTAAAAATAAATGAATTTGTCGAGGAACTCTACCGCGCCCAAAACTCCGGCAAAACCGAAAACCCAATCCCTATTGTAATTTATGACGAAAGATTTTCAACGATTCAGGCTCAAAAAAGCCTGATCAGCCAAAATGTTAAAAGAAAGAAAAGGAAAGAAATTGTGGATTCCGTGGCTTCCACTTTTATATTGCAATCCTATCTCGATAAAAACAAAAAAAACAATAAAAATTTATAATTAATTGCAACTCTAAAAGTTTTTACTTACTTAAATTTATATAATTTTATATAATTTACAAGATGTTAATAATATTAATAAATATAATTAATAAAATATATATGACAAATTTACGAAACATAAAAAAACATAGATTAAAATAATTTAAAAAAATCAACAAATTCATTGAATGTGCTATTTTAACTATCCTGCCCATAAACGATTTAAAAAGATTGCGTTAATATTAGAATTTATTATTCCCTTAACCATTATTGCTTTTATCGCATCATATGCGTTCCTTCCGCAGTCATATCGCTATAGAAAGCCCGAACTTATTACGATTACCCGCGGAAATTCCTTAAAGGAGATAACATATAAACTTTACGATAAAAAACTGATAAATAACCCATACCTATTTTATTTTATGGGCTTTATCAGCGGCTATTCAAGATATATCGAGGCCGGAACTTATTATGTATCCGCAAGCGAGTCTCCCGCTTCCATTTACCACAAATTTGTGAATGGCGATGTGGCATCGGCTAAGGTAACCATTCCGCCGGGTTTAAATATTTTTCAAATAGCCGAAATTCTGGCGAAAAAGAAAATTACAGGACAAAAACAGTTTTTAAAGGAGTGCTTTGATAAAAGATTTCTTTTAAGCCTTAAAATAGACGAAAAATCGGCTGAAGGTTTTTTATATCCCGATACATATATTTTTAAAATTCATTCAAACCCGCAAAATATAATTAAAGAAATGTTAAACGAATTCAATTTAAAAACAAAAAATCTAAAACTTAATTACGATGATTTGATAATAGCTTCCATGATTATCAAAGAGGCGGACGGAAATTATAAAAACGGCATGAGATTAATCTCATCGGTTATACACAACAGGCTTAAGATAAATATGCCGTTGGATATCGATTCAACCTCCATATACGGTAAAAATTTATTAAGTTATAAAAAGTATAAAAAGGAGGATAAATTTAAAATCGACCTTAACATGAACCTGTCTTATTTAAAAATAAAGTCCCCGTATAATACATATCTAAATTACGGCCTTCCGCCCACGCCCATTGCAAACCCGAACATCAGGGCAATTAAAGCAGCCATAGACCCCGCTAAAACACGATATTTATATTACATGTCCACAAAATCAGGAAAAACAATATTTGCCGAGACATTGATAAACCAAAATGAAAATATTAATAAATATCTTAGATAAGTAAAAACATAAAAATAAATTAATTTATTTTAAAAAATATATTATAATATCAATATGAGAAAGCTTGAAGGAGACCGTTTAAAATTTTTATTTATGGAGGAAAAACAAAATGAAATCGTTAAAAGTCGGATATTTGACTAAATTATCCGCAAAAGACATGCTTTTGCATATAAAAACTTCGTTTTTATTTCAAAAATCGAACAGGGCATTAGCAACTCTTGCAGTGCTTCTTCTTCTGCCTGTTCTTGCCTTTTCGGGATGCGCCACAACCGCGGGACCGACAACCAGTGCAAGCGGGCTGTCTTCCGGCAATGTCGCGTTAAGCACCAAAATGAGCTCAAGCATATTTCTGCAGCCTGTTGCGCCGCAAAAAAAAGTTGTATATGTAAGTGTAAGAAACACTTCTACTGCTACGGGACTTAATTTTAGAAACGAACTTATTTCAGCCTTGATCGGCGAAGGTTACCGCATAACGAATAATCCTCAGGAAGCCAATTTTATGCTTATGTCTAATGTTCTTTATATCGGTAAAGAATCACAAAATTATACGGTGGCCGGCGCTTTAGCGGGGGGTTTCGGCGGCGCTTTTATAGGCTCAAGATATAACTCAGGCACTTCGATGGTAGCAGGAGGAGCGTTAGGAGCCTTGGCGGGCGGTATTATAGGCTCGATGTTTCAAAACAAAAACTATATGATGATTGTAGATATTCAGCTTGAACAGAGACAGGCTGGAACCTACACCACGAACTCCACCGCCGCGGGTCAGGGAACGGCAAGTACCATCACGACTTATAATGCAGGCGTTAAAAACTGGGCCATATACAGGGATAGAATCGTATCGCAGGCATCGGCAATGAATCTGGAATTTGCATCTGCCGAACCTTTATTAAAACAGCAGATGGCTCATTCGATAGCTAATTTATTGCCGTAAATAATTATAAATAATTAATTGGCTATTTAAAATCTTAAAATAAAAAAGGCGCCGTAGGGCGCCTTTTTTGCAGTTGCTATTGAAATATCTTATATAGATAATTTCCCTTGACAAAAGATTATTATCGTTATATCATTACAGATATAACACATATAAAACAAGCCTGTAACAAGTAAGATAAGTAAATAAATAACTAATTAATGGAGGTCAAGCATGAAAAATCACATTAAATCCATTTTAAGATTTGAATATTTATCATTATTTTTAGCACTATTGTCTATAAGTTTTGTAAGTTTTACGACATTTAATATCACCGCCGCAAATGCCATTACCCTGAGGATAATGGCAGCCGATGCCCTTCCAAAGCCGATTACGGAAATCGGCAATATCTTTAAAAAAGAACACCCGGGCGCCAAAATAGATTACGATTTTCTGGGCGCAGGCGTCCTTAAGGGCGATATCGAAGAAGGAGCGCCGTGCGATGTCTTTTTATCGGCAAACGGAAAATTTCAAAGGCAGCTTAAAAGAAAAGGGTTTTTAAATTCTTACAGGGTTTTTGCATACGATTACTTAGCAGCCGCCACGCCTTATAACAATCCTGCCCATGTTACAAAGTCTAATTTAATACAAAAACTAATGGATGCCAATGTTACGCTTGCAACATCCAGTCCGCATTCCGACCCCGCCGGCGATTATACATGGAAGATGTTTAAAATAATAGACAAAAATATCCCCGGCGCTTTTGAAAAGATTACAAACCACGTCAATCACCTGCTTGACGCCGCATTAGTTATGCCGATCCTTGAAAACGGAGACACAGACTTGGGTATTCTCTATACATCGCAGCTTCTTGAGCTTAAAAGAAGCGGAGCTAAGATTAATATTATCAAGATACCCAAAAAATATAATACTCACGCAAAATTTACGGCGGCAGTTTTAAATCAATCAAAACATAAGGCTCTTGATGAAGACTTCGTAAAACTTCTTTTTTCAAAAAAAGGAAAAAAGATATTAAAGCACTGGGGATTTTCTCCCGTAAATTCCGCAAAGTAAAATATTTTTGTTTTAATTTATGTAAAAAGTGTGGATTTTTTGATTTTGAGATTTTAACAATCTTTATAATATTATAAAATTATATCAATATGAATAAACAGAAATCAAAAAACTTCTGAAAAATAAAAATTTCACATATTAAGATAACATATGGCTTTTAATAAAAATAAAATATTCGACATACTTGTTTACATTATCTCGTTTTCATTTTTTATTGCGCTGGCACTGCTCCTTTCAGGCATATTTTTTCAAACATCGCTTAATCTTTTTATAAAAGAATTAAAAGATATCCGGCTTTGGAACTCCATCTTTTTAAGTTTTAAAATATCTTTCATCGTTATTTTAATAAACTTGATAGTCGGCATCCCTCTTGCCTATATATTGTCGTTTAAGAGAAGCAAAATATCGTTTATACTTGATTTAATCTCCGCTCTTCCGCTCACGACATCGCCGCTTGTAATAGGTTTTGCCGTTCTAATTACCATGGGTTCGTTAAATCCGATAGGCAAGTTTTTTATGAGCAGGGGAATAAAATTCGTATTTACCCCTCAGGGAATTATATTGGTTCAATTAATTATATCCTTTCCGTTTTTCGTAAATATAACAAAAACCTCTTTTGATTCTATAAACAGAAAAATGCTGGATTCGGCTAAAACCGTAGGGGCATCATCTTTTGACGCTTTATTTAAAATTATTCTGCCGCTTTCATATAACGGCATTCTGGCGGGACTTGCGATGAGCTGGTCAAGATCGATGGGCGAGTATGCCGCAACACAGATGGTTTCAGGCGTTATTCCAAATGTAACTGAAACCGCCCCTATAGAAGTTTTTGTCAAAACCGGCTACGGCAATTACCCTGCCGCCATTGCCATCGCCAGCATTTTAATGTTAATATCCATGTTTTCTCTTGGAATTTTTAAATACTTTAATTACAAAACAAGGACAAACAATTAATCTTTCCTGCCTAAAAATGAAACTATTAGAAATTAAAAATATTTATAAAAGTTTTTCGGATAAAAAGGTCTTAACCGGCATAAATTTAGATATAGAAAGCGGGGAAATCTCCTCTATTTTCGGCTATTCCGGCGAGGGTAAAAGCACGCTTTTAAAGATAATTTGCGGAATTATAAAGCAGGATAACGGCGATATCATGCTTAACGGGAAAAGCATAAACAGCCTTGAGCCTTATGAAAGACACGCCGTCCTCGTAATGGATGAACCACTCTTATTCCCGCACATGAATGTATTTGAAAATATAGCCTTCGGCTCAAAATTAAGCTCTAATAAAAAAAGGCATATAAACAATAACAGGAATATATTGAAATCTACAAAAGAAATAATGGAATTACTTGGAATTACGGGTCTTGAAAAAAGATACCCTGATGAAATAAGCATGGGGCAGGCTCAGAGAGTGTCTTTGGCAAGAGCGTTAATTGTGAACCCTGAAATTATACTTATGGATGAACCGTTTTCGAACCTCGACATTATTTCAAAAACCAAGGTTAGAAAACTAATTAAGGATATAAACAATGAACTTAAAATTTCTATGCTGCTTGTAACGCATGACATAGAAGATGTTTTAAATCTATCAAATAAAATGTTTATTTTAAATAACGGAAAAATTCAGGATTCCGGAAAACCTAAGGATGTTTTGAAAAAACCATCCTCTATGGATGCGGCTTTCCTTCTGGGAACGGAAAATATATTTGAGGGCATCATATCGGAAATAGACAAAAAAAATAATTTAATTAAAATTAAACTTTTAAATGGAAAACAAGGAAATAGTTATATCGAGACGGATTTTCAGGGAGATTTCGAAATAAACGAGCAGGTTTTTTTTGTAATAAGACCTGAAGAAATAATAATACTGAGGGATGACAGGCAAACTTCGAAACCGGTGAAGGAGAATCACTTTTCGGGAAGGATTATTTCAGCCGTTTTTACATCGCGGATGATGGAAATACTGATTAGCTCTGAAAATGATTCCATGTTTAAGGTTTTAATACCCTTTCATGCTTATGAGGTTATGAACCTTTTTGAGGGAAAAACAGTCAATATCTCTTTAAAAAAATCGGCGATACATATCATAAAAAAGAAAAAACCGATAAGACTTTAACTCTCTATTTAACATCTCTCCCCTTGACCACGGCACTTAAGTTTCCGTCGCTTAAAGTTATTTTTATATTTTCGTTTTCTTCCACATTTAAAACCGATGAAATAACCCTTTTATCATCGGTAAAAACTATACTATACCCTCTCTTTAAAACATTGTAAGGACTTAATGAACTTAATGCCTTATTTTCGGTCTTAAGCCTATTTCTATAATTCAATATCACTATTTCCATTGCCTTTTTAAGTTTTCCCGATAAATCTGTGATATAAGATTTGCGCTCATTAAAAACAGATAAAGGGCTTCTCAATAAAAGCCTTTTATTAAGATGTTCAAAATTAATTTTCGATAAATGAATACGCGAAACGATGCTTTTACGCAGACTGTCCGCAAGATCATATAACCTGAGCGTTTTATCCTGAATAAACCTTTTTGGAGAGGCCGTTTCCCTGTTTTTAATTAAATTGGATAAAGCATCTTTTTTAGTTAAAATAACATTAAAAATCCCCTGTTCTACCCTGCCTCTTAACGATTTTATCTGTTTTATAAGTTCAAGCTTTACAGGAACAACCATTTCTGCGGCATTAGAAGGTGTTGACGCCCTTCTGTCCGCTACAAAATCGGCAATAGTAAAATCGGTTTCGTGACCGACTGCGCTTATTACCGGAACTTCCGAATTATAAATAGCCCTTGCGGTAGTTTCTTCGTTGAAAGCCCATAAATCCTCGATGCTCCCCCCGCCCCTTCCGACTATAATCACATCGACTTTTTCCTGCGTCCTGCTATATAAATTTAACAAGTCAATTGCATAAGCTATTTCTGCTGAACTGTTTTTTCCCTGGACGCTCGCATTTGCAAATACTATAGATACATTTTTAAATCTTGACCTTATTATTTTTATCATATCGTGTAAAACAGCCCCGCTTCTCGATGTAACTATTCCTATGGTTTCAGGTAAAAACGGAATCTTTCTTTTACGGGATTCGTCGAACAACCCTTCACTTTTAAGTTTTTCTTTTAACTGCTCGAATAATAGATAAAGCTCTCCATAACCCGAAGGCTCTATTTCCGATATTATAAAACTATATTCGCCCCTCGGTTCATAGACGTTAATCCGTCCATAAACGGCCACAGACAGCCCCTCTTTAATCTCAAACCTTATCTTTCGAATATCGTTTCTAAAAATTATACATTTTAATTTAGCATATTCATCTTTTAAATCAAAATAAATACCCGAAGAATAATTAGTTTTTAAGCCGGAAATCTCCCCTTTTACCCTTATGTCGTAAAGACTCCCTTCCATCATATCTTTAATAAAACGGGTAATTTCGGATACGGTATAAACTGCCTCATCCGCAACATTATTCATATTCATATTCATAATTTTATCATATCTCTTATAAATTTCTCCCTGATTTTTTATTTTTAATAAAGAAGGCTATAGCTGCTCCGGCCAATGTAATATAGCCCAGAATCGCAAATGAATCGCCGTAAGCGGCAATGGAAGCAAACATCTGTACAACATAATCAAAAAAGCTCAGGGATGGATTTGGAAAAATCGTTCCCTGCCTGAAATACGATGGCGCTTTGTTTATTAGACCGCCGCTAATAAAATTCATCATATTATGATATGCGTAAAAATTATATTTAATATCGCTTGCGTATTGATTTAAATGATAAACCTGCCTTACCACAAGTTCGTTGCCTATAAAAGCTATCCCGAACGAAGCCCCTACCTGAAGCGTTACAGGAATTAAACCTGAAACCTCGGGAATTTGTTCCGTTTTTACCGAATTTAGCGCGGCGCTCATAACAGGGGCATTTAACAGCCCTATGCCTACGCCTCTTATCAGTTGATTTATAACGATATCATAAACGCTTGTGTTTAATGAGAGATTGTCGAACATAAACATAGATGCCGCAACAATCAAAAGGCCTAAAAAAAGCGGATACCTCGGTCCTATTTTATCGGATATTTTTCCTGAAAACAGAGAAACACACGCAACCGAAATTGCTGTCGGAGCCATTAAAATCCCTGTTCGCATAGCATTGTAATTTAAAACGTTTTCTATGAAAAGCGGCAGTAAAAACATTGCCCCGAAAATTCCAACCGCCCTTATCATATTAACGATGGAAGCTATAACAAAATTATAATTTTTAAAAATGCCTAAATTAAGAAGGGGCGTTTCGACAAATAATTCCGTTATTATAAAAAAAACAAGTGAAAAGCCGCTTATAACCTCTGATTGGACTATAATAGGAGCATGCCAGCCATAGGTCTGCCCCTCGTTTAACGCATATAACAAGGAACCCATCGATAGCGCCATAAACAAAAAACCAAAAATATCAAATTTCTTTACATATTTTTTTATAGGAATATCGTGCGGTAAAATTGCGATTGAACCCAATATAGAGATAATCCCTATCGGAACATTTACGAAAAATAACCATCTCCAGTCAACATAATCGACAAAATATCCTCCGATAGTCGGCCCGATTGCCGGAGCCACCATTGCCCCTATAGACCAGATACCCATAGCCTCCCCTCTTTCCTCGGGAGCAAAAACCTCGGCTATAAGGGTTAGCCCTGTAGGCGTAAGCCCTGCGCCGCCTATTGCCTGTATAATGCGAAATATAATAATATCGGTAAACGACGGCGCCATCCCGCATAAAGCTGAACCTATCACAAAAATACTAATGGAGACTATAAAAGGATATCTTATCCCGTATTTTCTTCTAAAAAAAGCTACTGGAAGTATAACGATAGAATAAGCTATCGTATAGGCAATCATTACCCATTCGACATCGGTAACATTGATGCCAAAATGGGACATCATTTTTGGAAGAGCCACCGTTACGATATTGACATCGAGAATAGCCATAAAGGAAGAAACGACCACGAGGGCGAGAACTATCCATTTGTAATGCTTATGCGATTTTTCAACCATTATTTTAACCTGTTATTTTCCACTACGACTTTTTAAAAAACCCTTTTAGATTGTCCGTATAGGAGTATAAAACGGGAATTACAAGCAGGGTAAGAAACATAGAGGTCAAAAGCCCGCCTATAACATCGATTGCCATAGGCGCCCTTGAAGAAGAACCCACGCCAAGGCCGGTTGCGATCGGAAGCATGCCAAAAATCATTGCAAGAGTCGTCATTAAAATCGGGCGGAGCCTTATGCTGCCGGCTTCAACGATAGAATCATGCTTATTTAACCCCCTCTCTCTCGACAGTATTATAAAATCGACTAAAAGTATGGCATTTTTTACAACAAGACCTATCAGTAAAATTACCCCTATAAGCGCAATTACACTCAATGCCCTGTGCATTAAAAGCAGTCCTCCTATCGCTCCTATCAATGCAAAAGGAACGGAGACCATAATAACAAGCGGGTCAATAAAACTATCGTATAACGAGGCAAGAATCATATAAACTATAATGAGCGCCAAAAGCAATGCGGAACCCATGGCGCCGAACGATTGATTCATTTTGGAAGCCATACCGCTAAACTGGTAAGTGTATAATGATTTTTTAGGTATTATACGGGACATATATTTATTAATCTTTGCAACCCCGTAGCTGAGGGGAACATGGTTTGACATATTCGCATAAATCGTAACGGCATTTTCAAGATCCCGTCTGTTTATAACCTGCGGGCCTATCGTTTTCTTAATCGTTATCAGATCTGATAAAGGTATTAATTTGCCTTCATTATTTGACACATATAAATTCTTTATATCGCTTACCCGGTTTCTTTCATTCCTGAAAAGCCTTATCTGCTCATTATAAATATGTCCCTGATAAATAAAATTGTAATTTTTAAATATATTTATATCCCCCCCTATAAGCGCATCAATTGTTTCGGCAATGCTCGAAACGCTCACCCCGAGGCTGCCAGCCATATTTCTTTTTATATGAATTAAAAGCTCCGGTTGATGGAACTGCATATTGGAAGTAACATCAATCAGGCCCGGCGTCTTCCTTAAATCATTTAAAAGTTTATTGGAATAAGCTACCGTTTTTTTGATGCTTGGACCCATCACGATGACCTGAAGGGGGGAAACATTTGCGGAAGCGCCACCGACCACGGGCATATCCATAACCTGCGTAAAAACGCCGGGGACTTTGGTAAGCCTTTTTCTTAAAATAGCCATTATCTGCTGCTGATTTACATTCCTATTATTTTTTAAGGAAATAAAAAATAACCCCTTATACCTTGAACCGTTAACACCTGAAGCGGTAGCCATGAAAATTGTCTTTCGGAACGGGGTCTTTTTAACAACCATATATAAAGAATTGGAATATTTTTTCATAACCCTTACGCTTGTCCCTTCCGGCGCTTGAAAATAAACAAGAAAATTGCCCGAATTAGACGGAGGCATCATCTCTTTTCCGATATATTTTGTTAAATATAATGAAAAAACAAATATTATAATCGCCGATACTATAACGATTAATCTATGATTTAAACTCCAGCTAATCATTCTTTTATAAATATTAGTCGTTTGCGCCATGATATTTTCAAAAAAAGTAAACAAAAAGCCGTGTTCCTTTTTATGAACGATAAACCTCGATGACAGCATTGGGGTGAGCGTAAAAGAGACAAACAGGGATATTAAAACGGCAAAGGCAACGGTTAAAGCAAATTCATAAAAAAACTTTCCTATCATGCCCGGCATAAATGCAACCGGAATGAAAACTGCAACGATGGAAAATGTGGTTGCCATTACTGCAATGCCTATTTCATTCATGGAATTAGACGCCGCAAACATTCTATCTTCTCCGCCCTCGACATGCCTGTATATGTTTTCGAGAACAACGATGGCATCATCTATCAAAAGGCCGACAGAAAGCGATAAGCCAAGCATGGTCATATTATTGAGCGAAAAATTCATTAAGTGTAAAAAACCAAAGGCTGAAATTATTGCCGCAGGCAAAGCCGCCGCCGCAATTATGGTAATTCTTAAATCCTTTAAAAAGAAAAATACGATAAGCACCGTTAATAAAGCGCCCCAGATTATATCAAATTCGACGCTTTCTATGGATTTTTTAATATAAGTAGCGCTGTTATAAGCAACCTTCGCTTTAACGCCGGGAGGCAAAGAAAGCTTAACCAAATTTAAAAGATGTTTTGCTTCGGCAGCCACTCTGACTGCATTTGCGTGGGTTTTTATGGTAATGCCGAGCCCGACCGTAGATTTTCCGTCAAATGTAGTAATCGATGTTTCAGGAGCTTCATAGTTTACGGCATGCCCTATCTGCGAGAATCTAACAGGTACTCCAAGGTAATTATTAATTATCATCCTGTTAAATTCTTTAGCGGTATGGAATCTTCCCTTAAGATATGTAAAATAGGTTTTTGTGCCGGTTTTTAAATTTCCGGTGGGCAGCGATACGCTTTGGGACTCGATGGCATTAATAACTTGATTAACACCGAGTCCATGGTTTGTCATTTCATTGTTATCGACATGAAAGACCATCCTTCTGTTTCGAACTCCGCCCATAATAATTTGACCGGCTCCGGGAAGCCTTTCAAATTTTCTCTCTAAGACTTTTTCGGCATAAAATGACAAAAATCTCTTTGACCTGTTGCCGTACAAAGTAATCCACATAACGGGAGAAGAGTTGACGCTGAGCTTTTTAATAACGGGAGTGTTGATATTTTTGGGCAGCGTATCTAAAATTGCATTGACATCGGCGGTAACGGTTTGATAACGATGGGCGATGTTTTTATTTAAATGAAACTCGACGGTTACAACGCTCATCCCCACGCTGCTCATAGACATTATATGCTTTATGCCTGAGGCAGAATTTACCGCGTCCTCTATCTTTTTAGTAACATCGAGCTCCATTTCCTTTGGACTTGCGCCGGGAAGAGTGGTTGTGATAGTAATTATCGGAAACTGGATGTTTGGATAAAGATTTACGGCAAGGGTAAAATACCCGAATATACCCAAAACGACAAAAACACTAACCATCATTACCGCAAAAACAGGGCGTTTGATGGAAATATCGGATATTTTCATAAATCCCTCACTTTGCTATGGTTACTTTTTCGTTATCATGGACTAAATTAGAACCTTTGACTACGACAAGTTCGCCCTTGCTCACGCCTTTTATAATTTGCAAATATTCGTCTTTTGTCACTCCGGCAACAACCCTTTTTTGTTTTACGATGCCATTATTTTTATAAACAAACAAATAATCGCCTTTTAGACCTGTTCTAACGGCGGCTTGAGGCACAAAAAGGCCGTCCTTTACAAACCCCACGGGAAGTTTGACATCCGCAAAATATTGAGGCTTTATAAGATTTCTACTGTTTTGAAATAATGCTTTAACCCTGACCATGCGGGTTTGAGAATTTAATGACGGACTTATAAAATAAATCTTCCCTGAAAAAATCTTTTTGGAATAGCCCTTAACGGCTGCAAAACAGGTCTCGAAATTTTTAATAAGAGGGACTTTGCTTTGAGGGACATAAAACTCCAGTTCTAAGGGCTTCAAGGCAACGACTTGATAGGACAATTTATTTACGGGAACATAGTCGCCGAGGTTAATATACCTTTTATAAACAATGCCGCTAATTAAAGAAACTATAAGCGTGTCCCTGTAATCTTTCCTGTCCAAGCTTAAAAGCGATACCCCTGCATTATAAGATGCCAGAGCTTTTTTATAATTAGAAACCGCGGTATCGTAATCTAAAGCGGTCAGAAGCTGTTTTTTATACAATATCGTGTCCCTTTTAAGAGTCGATTCTGCTAAAAAAAGTGCCGCTTTAGCCTGTTTCACGGCACTTTCCTGAGATTTCATTGTAAAATATGCCTTTTTTCTATCGATTATTGCGAGCACCTGTCCCGCTTTTACAAAATTTCCATCCCTGGCGATTATCTTAACAATCTGTCCTGCCGACCTCGAGGCAATATTTGCAGTCTTGTACGGCAAAAAATAACCCGGCTCTTTTAAATAAATCTTTGTACTTAAAATCTTGACTTTACTAATTGTTACAGGAAGCGCCGCTTTTGCGGAAACCTTCTTTTTCCCGCAAGCGGTAAGCGATAGAGCGGAAACCAGAACAAGTATTACCAGAATAGGCAGTAATATTTTTATACTACCTGAAATTTTAAATTTAAAAAATTTATTTTTACTGGTTTGTTTGGTTTGCATCCCGTCCTCCAAATATATATTAATGCTTACTTATTCCATAGATTAAAAGATTAAATATCTCTTCCGAATCGCTTTTAATCATTTCTTCGGTGAATTCAGGTTTATTATCGAGAAAATTATATATCGCGTTTGTTTTAATTAATGAAACAAGCATATATCCAACCTTCGTCGAATTTAAATCATGTCTGAACTCACCCGATTCGATTCCCGATTTAATAATTTCGCCGATAAAATCTGTATATCTCTTTCTTCTTAAATTAAAAGACTCCTGAGATTTTTTTTTCAAAAAAACAACATTAACCTCATCCAAAAAGACGGTTTTAAAAAAATACCTGTTTTCATAAATATGGTTAATATTCTCGGCAATTAGAACCCTCAATTTTTCTACATGACCTTTTTGCGTGTTGACTTTGGACTTAATCCTTTCAAACATCCTTTCAAATCCCTGCTCCAGCACTTTTTCCAAAAGTTCATTTTTATCTTTAAAGTAAAGATAGACCGTCCCCTTGGCAATGCCCGCCTTTTGCGCGACCTTGTCCATCGTCAAAGCCGAAAACCCTATTTCTTCTATCAGCTTCCTTGAGGATAATAAAATTAATTCGTATTTATCTACATTTTCTGCCATATCTATTAATTATAATGACTTTAAAGTCATAATTCAACAAAAAAAATATTTTAATCTTGATTTTGACAAAACTGCATCAGCGGCTGCCGTAATTTCTTTATTAAAAAGGATAGGGCTAAAAGCATTATAACAAGGTAAATTATGGAAAAGATTATATGGACGGAGTCGTTATTTTGCAATTCTAGACCATAGAGCAATAAATTTGCAAAAATCAGGAATGGAAATGACCACATTAAAATCCATCCCTCTATAAAATGGAAGCAATGGGCCTCTTTACCGTAAAGACCTGCTAATCCGGCAAGGACAAATCCCATCGATATAATTAAAATCTCGGAATTTCTAAAAAACAAAAAACCCGCGCCAAAAATAATCCCCAAAATAATGCAGGACAATATAAATATTTTTACCTCTTTTTTCCATACCAAAAGAAATATTCCCGATATTAAAGAACCGAGATAAAAAACCGAAATGCCGAGAGCAAAACCCTGCCAATTAGAAAAAAGATACGACAAAGCAAACAAAAGAATACCTAAAAAGCCGATAACATAGCCTGACCTATAGATAATATCGTAAGTTTTGGGGTAATAAATATCGGTTTCCATAAATTATCCAACCCTGCCGAGAACAGAAATATTCCTGTTCGCTTTGGCGGAAAACAGCTGTTTTGAAATTCTTTTTATAGCCTGGCTATCCACAGAATCTATCTTTTTTAAAATCTGCGCTTTAGAAATGTATCCATTATTATAAATTTCATTTATCGCATTATTATTCATTATATAGCTTGTCGATTCCATTCCCAATAAAAAGCTGTCGGAAATATGCCTTTTTGCATTTAAAATTTCTTCGTCGCCGATATTATCCTGCACCAAGCTATCTATTATATTAAAAATCAGTTTTTTAGAAAGTTCAAATTTTTTTGGAGAAACACCTGCATATATATATACATATCCATCGAATTTGTGAAAGGCGGCATTTGAATAAATAGAGTAGGCAAGCCCTTTATTTTCCCTCACCTCTTGAAACAGCCTCGAACTGACGGAACCGCCTAACAGGGTATTTAAAACCTCTAAAGTATAATAATCTTTATCCGTTTTTTTTATTCCGTCGAGACCGATAATAAAATGAGCCTGCTCCAGTTCCTTTTCCTGAAAAAATTCACCGTAATTCTTGTTCGTATCGGGTTTTTCGGGAGAGACCATTTTTGCAAAACTTCCCGAAACCTTATCCATGTAATTATCTATGGACCTTGCAATTTTTTCATGGTCAAAATTACCGGCAACTGATATAACTACATTTTGCGGGGCATAATGTAAATAAAAATAATCCAGTATTTTCCCCCTGTCAAAATCGCCGACGGTTTCGAAGGTTCCAAGTATCGGATAAGCAAGCGAGGAATTTCCGTAAAAATTTTTATGGAAAAGTTCCATGGAATAATCGAAAGGGTCGTCTTGAACGCCTGAAATTTCCTGTAAAATTACATCTTTCTCTTTTTTTACTTCATCAGGCGGAAATAATGAATTAAACATGAGGTCTATTAAAAGATTAATTGCATTATCATAGTTTTCCGAAAGAACGCGGGTATATAAACAGGTGAGCTCGGTTCCGGTAAAGGCGTTTAAAGCCCCGCCCATCAAGTCTATTTCTTTATTTATATCTTTATATGTTCTGGTTTTAGTCCCCTTAAAAAGCAGGTGTTCTATAAAATGCGATATTCCGTTTAAATTTGCAGGCTCATAAGCACTGCCCGTTTTAACCCACAATCCTATGCTGACGGAATTAAAATACGATTTTTTTTCGGTTATCAGCGTAATGCCCGATTTTAATTCTTCTCTTTGGAAGTTTTTCATAAAGTTTCTTTTCTGGAAAGTTTTATTTTTCCTGTTTTATCTATATCTATAACCTTTACTTTTATTTCTTCCCCCTCTCTTAGAACATCCGTCACCTTTTCGACTCTCTTGATATCTATTTGAGAGATATGGACAAGCCCGTCCGTTCCGGGAAATATCTCTACAAAAGCTCCAAAATCCATTATCTTTCTAACCTTACCGTAATAAATTTTGCCAATCTCTGCCTCCTGCACTATATCGTTAACCATTCCTATTGCAATATCCAGCGCATTCCTGTTTGACGAAGAAATCGTAACCTTTCCAGAATCTTCGATATCGACGCGCGCGCCGGTTTTTTCGATTATTCCTTTAATAACCTTTCCGCCCTGGCCGATGACTTCCCTTACCTTCTCAGGTTTAACCATTATCGTAACAATTCTGGGAGCATTTTGCGCCAGCTCTTTTTTTGGTGCGGAGATTGTCTTTAGCATAATATTCAGTATATGTAAACGGCCTTCTTTGGCCTGTAAAAGCGCATGCCTTAAAATCTCTTTCGTAACACCCGAAATTTTAATATCCATTTGAAGCGCCGTAACCCCGTTTTCGGTGCCTGCCACTTTAAAATCCATATCTCCGAGATGGTCTTCGTCCCCCAAAATATCGGAAAGAATCGCAACCTTATCTCCTTCTTTTATAAGCCCCATGGCAATCCCTGCAACGGGGGCCTTTATCGGAACACCCGCATCCATTAAAGCCAAAGTTCCTCCACAAATCGTAGCCTGAGAAGAAGAACCGTTAGATTCGAGTATCTCTGACACAACCCTTATGGTATAAGGAAATTCCTCGAAAGAAGGTATAATATATCTTAAAGCCTTTTCCCCCAGAGAACCATGACCTATTTCCCTTCTGCCCGGCGACCTTAAAGGCGAAACCTCGCCGACGGAGAACGGAGGGAAATTATAATGAAGCATGAATCTTTTAACGGACTCTTTTTCGGGAGCGTCGATAATCTGTTCATCAAATTTTGTGCCGAGGGTCACAGCGACAAGCGCCTGTGTTTCTCCTCTCGTAAAAATGGCGCTTCCGTGAGCCATAGGAAGTTCATTAACGGAACAGCTAATCGGCCTGATATCTCTTAGTCCCCTTCCGTCAACCCTCAGCCCTTCGGTAAGAACCCTGCTTCTTAACAAATCCTTTTGGATAGATTCAAATATATGATTAATTAAAGCTTCTTGCCCCGAGTGTGATTCTTGAAGCAATTCGATAACTTTTGAATTAAGATTTGCTACCTGCTCGCTTCTTTCCTGTTTTGTAGATATTTGCAGGGCTTTTGACAAATCATTATTAACGATTTCTTTAACCTTTTCATATAGCCCGTCAGGAATATCTACCGGTTTCAGGTCTATTTTATTAACGCTAATTTCCGAAAGAATAGCGTTTTGAAATTCTATTAACTCTTTAATTTTATTATGTCCAAATTCTATTGCCGAAAGAAGCTCCTCTTCGCCAAGCTCGTTAAAGCTTCCTTCCACCATCGTTACGGCATCTTTTGAACCCGCTATTATAAGAAAGGTGTCGCTGCTTTCAAGCTCTTTATAGGTAGGATTTGCAATAAAAGCGCCGTTTACCCTTGCTACTCTCACTCCTGCAGTAGGTCCGTTAAACGGGGATTCGGAAATCATCAATGAAAACGAGACGCCGATCATGGCAGCCATATCGGGGTCGTTTTCCTGATCCATCGATATTACTGTAGCAATTATCTGGGTGTCAAAAAAATAGTTATCGGGGAAAAGGGGTCTTATCGGCCTGTCTAAAAATCTCGATGTTAAAACCTCTTTTTCGGATGGTCTTGCCTCTCTCTTAAAAAATCCTCCGGGAATTTTTCCTGCGGCATAAAATTTTTCCACATAATTTACCGTCAGAGGTAAAAAATCAACCCCTTCTTTTATATTTTTGTCGATACATGCCGTAACAAGAACCTTAGTATCCCCAATAGTAACTAAAGCACTGCCCGAGGCCTGTTTTGCAAGCCTTCCCGTTTCAATAGTTATTTTTTTTCCGTCAAGCGTAAAACTCCTCACCGCATTATAACTTGCCATCATATCTCCTTTGCAAATCTAAAATCATTAAAGCCGTTAAAATTGAATTATTTAATTAAATTAATTTATTATTTATAAATATGCCGTTTATTTGCGAAGTTCAAGCGAACTTATAAGGGTTTTATACCTTGTTTCATCTTTACTTTTTAAATAATCAAGCAAATGTCTTCTTCTCGAAACCATTTTTAAAAGTCCTCTTCTCGAATGATGGTCTTTGGCAAATTTTTTAAAATGCTCAGATAATAAATTAATACGATATGTGAGCAGCGCAACCTGAACCTCAACAGAACCGGAATCCCCTTGATGCGTCTTAAACTTCTCGATTATTGTGTTTTTTTCGTCTTTTGAAATTGGCATTTAATTAACCCCTCCAGATATTATATATTAAATATTATTATACTTTGTTATCGATATATCGTCATTATTATTAATAATCCTATGGCTGTGGACCTGCACAATATTTTCTATCATAAAATCTACACCCTTTGTCAGTGATTCAAAAGGTAAAGCCTCATAGATATCAAAACCGCCGGCGCTCGTTCTTCTAAGACTGAACAAATGGGCAGGAATATTGAATTTATCCATTATATCCTGAGCTATGGCTCTCACATAGGTTCCCTTTGAAACACTACATTTAAAATATATGAAAGCGTTATCGTAAGACTTTACTTCAAAATCATAAATATTTACAACCCCTGTCTTTTTATCGCCATATATACTGCCTATATCGATATTTTTTCTCGCATACTTATATAAAGGTACACCCTTAAACTTTTTTGCACTAAACATCGGAATTTTTTGAGTAAAATCCCCTTTTAGCTTGCTTAAATAATCGGCTATATTTGCAATTTCAGAACCTGACACCTGTTTCTTATCGACTTCTATGCCCGAAACATCAAGGGTGTTTGTGCTTACGCCGATTTTGAAAGCGCCTTCGTATGATTTTGGAATATTAATGAGCTTATCCTGAATCTTTGTCGCCTTATTTATAAGAACGGGAAGCACTCCCGTTGCAAAAGGATCTAATGTCCCCGCATGACCGACCTTTAAGCAATTAAGCTCTTTTTTAATCATGGAATCCACTGTAAAAGAAGTCATATCTTTTGGTTTATCTATTACAAGAATACCGTTAATGTCACTGTTTTTAACTACTTTCATATCTTAATTTTTATATTTATTATAAACAAATAAGAGCGCCTGAATTATATTCAGGTTTTATTTTAATTTTATAAAACCTCTTCGCAATATTTATATACCTCTTTTTTAATTTCGTTTAAATCGCCGCTGGCTTTGCATCCTGCAGCGAACTTATGTCCGCCGCCCCCAAATCTTTCGGCAACTTTTGCAACATTTGCATAACTTTTAGACCTGAAATTCAACCTGTATTCGTTAAAGGATACTTCTCTAAAAAATATCGCTATCTCCACGCCTTGAATCGACCTTGGATAATTGACAAAATTTTCATATAACCCGTTAACCCTGTATCCATCCGCCTTCTGAAGAATATCGTTAATCATCTTTTTAGTTCCAACCATCGATGCTACTTTACCGTCTGCGGCAAACTCGAGAGTGCCTAAACTCTTTCCTAACAATATATACATTTCTGCAGGCTTTGTTTCAAAAATTTCGGTAGCTATTTTTGATGGGTTTATATCATACTCATTTAAAACGGAACAGATATAAAAAGATCTTTTATTTGCCGACGAATAATGAAACGAGCCCGTATCCGTCAATATCGATGTATATAACGCTAATGCAATTTCGCCGTTTATCTTAGACAAAATTTTATTTCTTTCATCCAAATTGCACGGCAGCGGCTCATTTAATTTTCCATTCAGAAAGCTGTCATAAGGAGAATAAGGGATTTTATTTTCATGAGCGGCATAAGATAAAAAAAGATAAAAAAGAATCTCTCCCGTTGAACTTGCATCTGGTATCACGAGGTTTGAATGCCCAAAGCGTGTATTAGTAAAATGATGGTCTATATTAATTATTCTATTTATACCCGAAAGATGTTCAAAATTAGCTCCAATACGGGAAAACTCGCCGCAATCGACGACGATAAGCAAATCAATAGGCTCTCTTGGAAATTCATTTAAAAATTTCTCCGCCCATGGCAAAAATTTCAAGTTATTTGGAATAGAGTCCTTATTGTAAAGAAACACCTCTTTATCTAACGAACGAAGAAACAGGGCTGCGGCAATAACGGAACTTATTGCATCGCCCTCAGGATTTTCATGGGTTGCGATAAGAATTTTTTTAGATGTCTCTATAACATGAAATATATCATTCGTCGAATTTTTTAGGTCTATTATATCCACATTTGAATATTCTTTTATTTCATGAATCAAATTTATTCCTCTGCTTTATTTATTATTATACTTAATTTTTAGGTTGCGCATGTTCGTCATTTGTCGAATTATGCTCGTTTATTATTCGGTTAATCTCAAAAGCCTTTTGCAATCCCCCATAATACTCGAATGTGATCTCGGGAACAACCCTTAAGAGTACTTTAGAAAATACCTCTTTTTTTATAAAATTTTTGGAACTCTTAAATCCGCCAAGAGCTTTATTTATTTCTTTTTCAGACCCCATAACGCTAAAAAATATTTTACAAAATTTTAAATCTTTTGAGGCTTCGGCGCCTACTATCGTAACATTTTTTAATCTGTTGTCATTAACCTTAAATTCAAGCGCCAGAGATACTTCTCTGGCAATGAGTTCGCCAACCCTTTTATTTCTCTCTATCAAATTCCTGCTACCCCCGCTCCAACCCTCCCCTAACATTACAGTAAAGGGGGGATGATTTATGCCCTGACTCCCCCATTGTAGAGGGAGAGGATAATTTATGCCTCATTAGAAGAAGACTCAAGAGTTTGTTTGATATATTCAATCTCGTAAGCTTCTATTATGTCTCCGGCCTTAATATCGTTAAAATTTTCGAGAAGTATCCCACATTCAAAATTTACCTGAACCTCCTTAACATCCTCTTTGAACCTTTTAAGCGAATTTATGTGACCTGTGTAGATTACCACATTATCCCTTAAAAGTCTGGCGTTAGAAGACCTTTTAATAGTCCCGCTCAATATGAAAGAACCCGCAACCGTCCCCACCTTAGGAACGCTAAATACATCTCTTACCTCAGCCTTACCTGTTATCTTCTCTTTTTCGACGGGAGCAAGAAGTCCTTCCATGGCATCTTTAATATCTTTGACGGCGTCATAAATAATATTGTAGTATCGTATCTCTATACCCTCATTTTCGCTTAAAATTAATGCTTTTGGCTCGGGGCGAACATTAAACGCTATTATTATAGAGTTTGTCGCTTTTGCAAGCATAACATCGCTTTCGGTGATTGCCGATGCGCCGCTATGGATAACATTGACTTTAACTTTAAGAGTCGAAAGTTTATTAAAAGATTGAATTAATGCCTCCATCGAACCGGAAACATCCGTTTTTACAATCAGTCTTAATTCTTTGATTCCCCCTGATTTTATCTTTAAATATAGTCCCTCCAGTGTCGTTTTGGCAGTGGAACTTAATTCAACCTCTCTATACTTTAACTGTCTTTCTAAACTAATCCTCTTAGCCTCTTTTTCATCCTTTAATGCGATAAAATTGTCGCCGGGAGAGGGAACCCCCTCAAGACCGAACAGCTCGATAGGTGTTGACGGCCCCGCTTTTTCAATCTTAGCCCCTTTGTAATCCGCCATAGCTCTAACCTTAACATAATATAAACCGCATACGGCGCTATCATTTACATGTAAAGTCCCGCTCTGTATCAAAACGGTAGCAACCGGCCCCCTTCCTTTGTCGAGCTTTGCCTCGATTACCGTTCCTCTTGCCAGTTTATCGGGATTTGCCTTTAATTCTAAAATTTCGGACTGAAGTATTATGAGTTCGAGAAGTTCCTTTAATCCCTGTCCTGTTTTGGCAGAAACATTAGCATAAAGAGTGGTTCCGCCCAGGTCTTCCGAAACAAGGCCAAATTCCATCAGGCTATTTTTTATTTTAGCGGGATTTGCACCGGGCTTGTCTATTTTATTAATTGCAACGATTATCGGAACATTTGCCGCCTTTGCATGATTAATCGCTTCCACGGTTTGGGGCATAACGCCGTCATCGGCGGCGACGACAAGAACAACTATGTCGGTGATGCTTGCCCCTCTTGCCCTCATCTCCGTAAAGGCTTCGTGACCGGGGGTATCTAAAAATGTTACCATAGAGTCATCTACTTTAACGCTATAAGCGCCTATATGCTGGGTTATCCCTCCCGCTTCGTTCGATGTCACATTTGTTTTTCTAATAGCATCGAGCAAAGAGGTTTTGCCGTGGTCGACATGCCCCATAACGGTAACAACGGGAGCTCTATGTATAAGGGATTCAGGGGAATCGGGCGACTCTTCCAGCGCAAAGGCCTCATTGAAGCTGACATTTTCCACAGTATAGCCGTATTCCGTGGCAATAAGCGATGCCGCATCGATATCTATTGCTTGATTTATAGTGGTTATAATACCGACATCCATTAATTTTCTAATAACCTCCGATGCCTTAACGCCCATAGCCTGCGATAAATCGTTAACGGTTATGCCGCTATTTATCTTGATCACCTTTTTGGAAGCTCTTTTTTCGGGTATAACCTGCTGTAATTGCGAAATCTGTTGAACCCCTCTATTCGACTTAAACCTTTTTTTATGCCTTCTATGGGCAAAATATTCGCTCTCTTCGGATGTATCTACGAATTTTTCGTTTTTATTAAACTTTATAGGAGATACTTTCTTAAATTCGTCTTTTTTTCCTATCTTTTTTGGGGATGCCTGGCTTTCAGGACCTTCTTCGCTTATGTGTTTTACCTTATCTATATCTAAAGTCTTTACCACGCTTAATACATCGCCTGCGCCGGCTATGTGCCTTTTGGGTTCTTTTTTTTCGTTACCCTTTTTAAACGCGGCAATATTATCTTTGGCAGGCTTTTGTTTTTTTAAATCCTGCTTCGAAACTGTATTTTGACGGGCAGCGGCCTCAACTGCCGGTTCCTTGACAGCCTCAGGTTTAACGGCTTTTTCTATTTGCAACGCGGCTTTAGATATTTCCTGCGAAACCTTTTTAGCGGAACCTTCGGTTTCAGCGGAAATTGCCGGTGTGGCGGGAGAAACTGCAATTTCAGCTTCCTCTACCTTGCTTGCCCTTCTCCTGATTACGCCTTTTGATACTCTTCTTTCTTCCATTTTCTTTTCTTCCGTCCTTGCGGAATTATTCATATCCACAATATTTTTAATTAATTTCTTTATCTATCTTTTCTTTAAGCTCCATATCCGATTTTATTCTGGCAAGAAACTCACCTGCAGAATTTATAATTTTTTCAGCCTTCTTTGCATCTACCGAAATATCCTTGACCAATTCGGAAACAGAGGCATTTGCTATATCTTCGACAGAACTATAGCCGCTCTGATATAAGAGTTTTGCTATAATATCGCCAATCCCCGGTATATCCATAAGAGCCTTATATGCCGACTGGTCCTTTTTGCCTGCTTTCGATTCGCTGTTAATATCTATCTTGTAATCGGTTATTTTTGTTGCAAGCCTGACATTTTGCCCCTGCTTACCAATTGCGAGAGCAAGCTGATCATCGGGAACTATAACCGTAATTGTTTTTGTATCCTCGTTAACGGCAACCTTGGAAACCTCGGCAGGGCTTAAAGCATTTACGACCAATTTTGCGGGATTATCGGAATAAGGAATAATGTCAATCTTTTCTCCCCTTAATTCGTTGATTATGCTCTGTATTCTAAACCCCTTTACGCCGACGCATGCGCCGACAGGATCTATATCTTTATCAGTCGTATAAACCGCAATTTTAGACCTGAACCCAGGAGCTCTCGCTACTCTGACAATTTTAACGGCGCCGTCGTAAATCTCCGGTACCTCCAATTCAAAAAGCTTGATTAAAAATTCATCGGAGGCGCGGGAAAGAATAAGTTTTGGTCCCCCTTTTTCCATTTTAATATTAGATAATACTGCCCTTATTCTATCGTTCGGCTTATATGTTTCGCTGTATATTTGCTCTTGTTTGGGTAAAATCGCCTCCGTTTTTCCCAAATCGACTATTATCATCGATTTTTCAACCTTTCTAACAAGGCCGCTTACAATTTCGCCCTTTCGTTCATTAAACTCGTCAAAAATATTTTTATGTTCTATCTCTTTTATTTTTTGAAAGATAACCTGCTTTGCAACCTGCGCTTCTATCCTGCCGTAAATATTTTTTTCTACTTTAAGCCCGAGGCTGTCTCCAACAATGGCATCGGGGTCATTTTTAACCGCATCTTTAACAGAAATTTCTGTTCTGGGGTTTTTAACCTCATCTACCACCTGTTTAAACATAAACACCTCTATTTCTCCCGTTTCTTCGGTATAATGCGCCTCCAGATCATATCCTATGCCTAGATTTTTCCTGGCAATAGCAAGTATTGCTTGCTCTAAAGCCTCGATAACTAAAGAGCGGTCGATATTTTTATCTTTAGAGACCTGATCTATTACCGAACTAAGGTCATTTATGATAAGTTGAGACACCTCTGAACTCCTTAAATATTAAATAATTAATTTATATATTTTATACGATTAGTAAATTTCCCTTTTTAATTTGAATAAAGGGAATAATTTGTGTTTTATTTTCGATTTCGTCAAATATTTTTATGGAAGGGTTTGCATAAGGTTCGCTATTTTCCACATCGATTATCTTTCCGATTAAATTTACCCTTCCGTCAATTTTTTTTCGCAGGGATATTTTTACCCTTTTCCCCTTATATTTTTCATAATCGCTAAACTTTATAATAATCCTGTTGATACCCGGAGATGAAACCTCAAGGGTGTATTTAAATTTTATCAAATCTTTGATATCCAGTATCATACTTAATTCTTTTGAGATATCGGACAACTGGGATATATTAACCCCTCCTTCGGCATCGACATAAACCCTCAAAATTACCCCGCTATCCCTTCTTGCCGGGACAAACACAACGCCGACAAGATAACATCCGTAATAAATAACAATATCTTCTATCAGTTTTTCTATATTTTTTATCAAATTATCGTGCATAAAACAAAAAAAGCGGGCAAAACCCACTTTTATATAAAAAATCAGTAAAATATAAAAATAAGACAAATTACAAAATTTGTATATACTTATCTAATAAATTATAAATAAAATTTAATAAAATATCAACAATAATTTTTATGCCTGTATTTTACCGAATATAAAAAAAGCCCGCAAGGCGGGGCATTAAGCACCTTCCCCGCCAAGCTTTTTCCATTCAGCATGTCTGCTATATATCCAATATTTGCCTTGCCGCTGCCGCAGGCAATTATAGCGCCGACAATTCTTCTCACCATATGCCTCAAAAAACCTTCCCCCTCGACAAATATATCGAAACCGTAATTTTTTTGGCATATTCTTATATCGTTGACTACCCTGTAATAATTAATTAAATGCTTTTCTTTTCCCCTTTTGGTAAAATTAATAAAGTTGTTTCTGCCTGTAAAAATTTTTGCGGCTTCCTTCATAAGTTCCAAATTTAATTTTTCTTTAATGAACCATGAATATCCGGATAATAAAGAACTCTTAAACCCTGAATTTATTTTATACAAGTATGTCTTGGAAACGGTGTCGATGGTCGAATGAAAAGAATCATGAACTATCTCTATATTTTTTACGGATATGTCGGGCGGAAGAATGCCGTTTAGGGATGCCTTTAACTTAACTATATCATAATAAAAGGGGAGTTTAAAATTGGCAACCTGGTTCAGAGCATGAACGCCCGCATCGGTTCTTCCCGAAACAAACAATTTCGGCTCAAATTTTGTTACGATACCGATAGCCTCTAAGAGTTCGCTTTCAATAGTTTTAACCTTCCCCGATTTCTTGGGATTATTTTGGCTCTGCCAGCCGTTGTAATTTAAACCGTTATATTCGGCAACAATTAAGTAGTTCACGGTCAACCCATTTTTGATAATATATACCTTAAAGACCTTAAAGACAAACCAAGACTCTTTGCTGCATCCAGTCTGGAATTATCCTCTTTTATCCTGTTTTTTACGATAATTTTTTCGATATTTTTAATGAAATCAGGCAGCGATAACTTTTTTTCATGGTTAAGACGGTCAAATATTTCGATTATTTTCGCAAAGTATTCACCTTCAAAATCGTTATTTATTTTTTTATTATTATCCTTTTTAAAAATATAATCGGGAAGGCAATTTTCGCCTATCTCCATAGGCGAACCGGTTTTATCGCCGCCTTCACAGTAAATGCATGCCCTTTCGGTAATATTTTCAAGTTCCCTTACATTGCCGGGGTAATCGTAATCCATCAGTAATGATACCGCTTCCGGTGATATAGAATTTATCGATTTTGAAAACCTCTTTATAAAATATGACGCTAAAATAGGGATATCCTCTTTGTGCTCCCTTAACGGAGGCATTTTTATGTTTACACGGTTTAACCTGAAATATAAATCATCCCTAAATTTACCGGAAGAAACCAAAACATTCAAGTCTTTATTTGTAGCGGCAATTATCTTTGTAGCCATAAATTCTTCTTTGTTTGACCCTAATTTCCTGTATGACTTCTCCTGTAAAACCCTTAATAACTTTATCTGCAGCGGCAACGACAAATCCCCTATCTCGTCAAGAAAAATAATCCCGTTGCCGGCATATTGTATCAGTCCTGGTTTATTTGTTTCCGCACCGGTAAAAGCGCCCTTAACATAACCGAATAATTCGCTTTCGACAAGATTTTCAGGAATAGCGGCTAAATTTACGGGGACGAACGGGACATCTTTTGGGGTTCCATTATCTTTAGAATAAATCTCATGAATCAGCCTTGCGGCTAATTCTTTTCCTGTGCCAGATTCCCCTGTGATAAGAATAGTATTAAAATTTAAAGAAACGCGGGCTATCTCGTTTAAAAGATTTTTTATAATTTTAGATTCTCCTTTTATCCCGCCCCTTATCGTTTCAGCACTTTTGATGGCGTTCAATTCTTCAAAAGCCTTAAAATAATCCAGCGCCCTTTTAACGATAATTTTAAATTCTTCATTATCGAAAGGCTTGGTTATGTAATCGAAAACCCCTTGTTTAATAGCTTCTACTCCTGTTTTGACATCTGAATAGGCGGTCATCAATATTATCGGCAGCAGCTTAGAGCTTAAATCCTGCCTTGCTTTTTTAAAGAATTCAATAAAATCTAATCCTGATATTCCGGGCATTCTCACATCGGAAACGATAAGATTAAAATCTTCTTCCTCCAAAAATTTTATAGCAAGGTTCACGCTTTCGGCGGCGGCAACATCATAGCCTTCAAAAGTAAGCATCATCTTTAAAGAATCCAGTATCGATTTTTCATCGTCTATGAGTAATATTCTTTTCTTTGAGCCGCTTGCGGCTATAAACCGTTCGTTCATATTTAAAAATTTGAATACGAGTTAAACAGGTATCGTTATTTTTATTAATGTTCCTTTATTAATCTTGCTCAGAACTTTTATTTCGCCGTTAAGATTTTCAAGTATAGAGTAAACAATGGATAGGCCAAGGCCGTATCCGTCTTCTTTAGTGGTAAAAAGCGGCTTAAATATATTTTTTAGCGTAAAGTCGTCCATCCCCTCTCCGTTATCTGACAAACATACCAAAAGTTGTTTTCTTCCATCCCTATTTTCTATTATTTTAGAACCGAATCTTATAATGCCTGCCCCATTTTTAATTTCCTTTTTTTGCACGGACTGTACGGCGTTCTGGAAAATATTGGCAAATATCTGATGAATCCTGTATTTTTCGGAAAAGACGACTATGTCAGGGTTAATCCTATTGTATATACTTATTCTCATTTTATCGCCTGCGTTATTTTTTGATGAATCATAAAACCTGGATATTAAATCATTAACCATTGCAAAAAGATTAAAATTCTCATAATTGCCTTTATTGCATCCAATATTTTTTGATTTTATTTTCGCAAAACCTAAAAAGTCATTTACTAAGTTATTGAGTCTTAGCGATTCCGTCTTTATAATGCTTATTAATTTTTTATAATCACCGCCATTATAATCCAAAGTTTGCGAATTTAAAATATCTACCGATGTATTTATGGCAAAAAGAGGGTTTCTTACCTCGTGGGCGAGCCACCCAGCAAACTTGCCTGCGGTCATTAAACCCTCGTTTATTTTTGATTCCATTTCCACCTGCTTCATAAAGGTAATATCCCTGAATAACAGCATAAATTTTCCCGGAAAATTTTTATAATTAGCAAACTCCGTATGGGCAAACCCTAAAATCTTACCTTGATGCCTTACCTCAAATCTTTTTAGTTCATTGTGTTTATTTGCATACCCTGTATCATATCTTTCATTGTCCCCATTTAAAACGATGAGCGGAAAGTTATCTAAAATATCCCTTATATCGAGATTAAAATTAAATAAAACACCGGCCTTATTTAAAAATGCCTGATTAAAATTATCTAAATTTAAAATCTGGACGGCCGCCTTATTTATGAAAACTATCGCATAATTGTTATCGAGAACAATGACCCCCTGGGAGAAACCATTTATTAATTCCCTGTTAAAATTTTGGGAATTTTTTATAAATTCATCTCTTTCCACTATCTTTTTGCTTAAAATTCTCATCCCCCCGGAAAAGTGATGTAAAAGCGAACCGAATATCAGAACCCCTAATATATTAATGCTCGTCAGAAATAGCAGTTTATCAGGATTGGCCGTAAAGAAAAAGTGGTATCTAAAATTAAAATAGTATTGAAGGTCTGCCAGAAGCCCGATGGCAATCGAAGAAGCGATAGAAAATACTAATGCGCCAAGCCTTAAAAAAATAAATCCGCCGATTAAGATTAATAAATAATATAAAAAAATTAATTTACTGTTTAATCCCCCGTTAAATAATACTATTATGGATATAATAGTAAAATCGATAAAAAGTTGAATAAAACCAAAATATTTTAAAAATTGAAAGTTTTCTCTTTTTTTTAGATATTGCAATATTCCGAAATAAAGGAATGACAAGCAAATTAAGGTAATTACTAAAAAATATACAATATTTTTATAACTGTAAAGATTATTAAAGCGGGTTAAAATATACGCGAGTATTATAACGGAAGAGGCAAGCGGCCTAAAGATTATTATAAATTTAAGTTTTTCATAAATTTTTTCGTAATCGTCTAAAATTGAACCTGCCATATAAAGCTAACCGTATGCGGGTTAATTATTTGTTACCCTTTAATAGCTTTTCCAAGGTTAAATATAGGCAAATACATTGCAACAACGAGCGTTCCTACAACTATTCCGAGAAATATTATTAATGCTGGTTCTAACATCTGGGTTAAATTGTTAACGGCATTATCAACCTCTTCATCGTAATAATCGGCAACTTTGGCAAGCATGGCGTCTAAGTTTCCGGTCTTTTCGCCGACCATAACCATTTGAATTACTAACGGAGGGAACAAATTGGTTTTATTTAAGGCTGCCGAAAGGGGAGAGCCTGCGGAAACATCCTGTTTGGTTTGCATAAGCGATTCTTCGATGATTTTATTTCCGCTTGTTTTGGAAACAATTTCTAATCCTGCCAGTATCGGAACGCCGCTTTCCACCATCGTGGAAAGGGTTCTTGCAAATCTTGCTATCGCGACCTTTTTGAGTAATACGCCGATGAGCGGTATCTTAAGGAAAAGACGATCTATATTTCTCCTTCCGCTTTCCTTTTTATGGTAAAACCTTAAGGCAAATATAAGCGCTCCAACGCCTATTATTATGTATAAAATATATGCCCTCATAAAGTCGCTGAATGCTATCACATCCCTTGTTAGCGCCGGAAGTTTGGCACCGACGCTGGCAAAAAGATTGGCAAATACGGGAATAACGAATGTCATGAGTATAATAATGACGGCTACCGCAACGCTTAATACGACTATAGGATAAATCATAGCCCCTTTTATTTTCCTTTTTAGCCTGAGTATCTTTTCGAAATATACCGATAATCTTTTAAAGACCCTGTCTAAAACGCCGCCCTTTTCACCCGCTTCAACAAGATTTACATATAAGTCGTTAAAAACCCGGGGAAATTTTCTAAGGCTATCCGATAAAGATGCGCCGTTCTCGATACTTTCTTTTATCTTAAGCAGTATCCCTTTTAATTCTTTATTCTTTTGCTGTTCTATCATTATGGTTAAACCCTGAAGAATTGGAACGCCGGAGTCTATCAGCGAGGAAAACTGCCTTGTAAAAACAATCAGGTTATTATCGCTGATTTTGGTTTTAGGACTGATTTCTTTTGTCCCTTGAAGGCTTAGAGTAAAAAACTCATTCTTCTTTCCGATATTTATGGGGTAAATATCCATTTTCCTAAGTTCTTCAGCGACGAATCTCGGGTCTGAGGCGGTAATTTCCCCTTTTAAATACTCCCCCGAACGCCGCTTGCCTTTCCATTGATAGATAGCCATTTTAAATACATTACCTTCCTTATCCCTGCCCTGATACATTGCAGAGATGACCATTGTATTATTATATATTTATAGTTTGCTAAAATCTATACCGGCAAACGGCTTATCTTTATTCATATTAATCCTGCCGCCTGTCGCTCCGGCGTCACCGCTCCTTTCAGTCCCCGCCTTCTCTGAGGCGCTCATGAATGATTCGCCTTTGGATATACCCATATTTGTCCCGTTAATACCTGTTTTTGATGTGAGTCCCGAAGTTATCGCCTGTTTTAACTCTTCTGTGTCAGATGACCTGTTATAGGCATCCTCTTCGCTTATAATCCTTTTATTTGCCAGCGAGGCTAACGCCTGATTCAGTGTCTGCATTCCATATTTTTCTTGCCCTAATTGAAGTTGAGAGTATATCTGATGAATTTTATTTTCCCTTATCAAATTTCTGATAGCCGCATTCGGTATCATTAACTCTGCGGCCAAAACTCTTCCCACACTGTCAATTCTGGGAATAAGCGTTTGCGATAAAACTGCCACAAGCGAAAGCGAAAGCGACGATCTAACCTCGGGCTGCTGATTTGGGGGGAATATATCTATAACCCTGCTTATTGTTTGAACCGCAGAGTTTGTATGCAATGTTCCAAATGTAAGATGTCCCGTTTCGGCAATTGTAAGAGCTGCTTCCATTGTCTCCATATCCCTGATTTCCCCTACAAGAACAACATCGGGGTCTTCTCTTAATATATGTTTTAAAGCCTCGGCGAAACTACTCGAATCCTGGCCTATTTCTCTCTGGTTGACAAGGCATCCTTTGTGGGGAAAAACATATTCTATCGGGTCTTCGATTGTTATTATGTGCTCGTGCCTGCTCAGGTTTATCGCGTCTATCATAGCGGCAAGCGTGGTCGTCTTACCTGAACCGGTGGGACCGGTTACAAGCACGAGTCCTCTCGGCGCTCTAATAATTTCTTTAACCATGGGAGGAAGACCTAATGTATCCATAGTGGGAATTTCATGCGGTATAACCCTGAAAGCGCCTGCGATGGCGCCTCTGTCATAATATAAATTTCCCCTGAATCTCGAAACATCCTTCTGGCTAAATGAAAAATCCAGTTCATGCGTTTCTTCGAACTTTTTCTTCTGTGAATCCGTTATAACGCTATAACAGATACCCTGGGTATCGGACGGGGTTAATATGGGGTAGTTCAACGGGACCAGCGACCCTCTCAGCCTGATTTGAGGAGGCGTTCCCGCAGCTATATGAAGGTCTGAAGCGCCTTGATCCACGGTTGTTTTTAATAAATCCGCAATGGACGGCATATGTTAACCTTTTTAATTAATATTTATTAAAGTATAAGTTAATAATTAAATTATTATATAATGTATAATAACTATTTATATCAATTTATGTCAAGCCATTTATTCATCCCAAAATTGCCGATAAAAATTTCTAATCCAGTATTGATAATACTTTGAAGCAGTTTTAAGAGTTTCTATCTGCAATTTTGGGTTCATCCTTATTCCAAATTCTCTCCTTCCATATATTGAATAATCTCCGAAAGCGATGTAGTTCCCTCCAAAAACTTTTCTTTTGCCGACTGCCGTAATGTCTTCATCCCCAATTTTATAGCAAGTTTATCTATTTCAAATTCGTTTGCATTTTCGTATATTAAATTTTTAATTTCATCCCGAACATTAAGGACTTCATAAATCGCTATTCTCCCTTTATATCCCGTTTTATTGCAAACGGAACACCCTTTTGCCGCATAAAAACGCTTGCCTTGGATTTCGCCGTCCGTAAACCCCAGCCCCTTTAAAACATTTACTTCGGGATAATAGGCCTCTTTACATTCGTTGCATAATTTTCTTATAAGCCTTTGAGCGATTATAAGATTTAAACTGGAGGCAACCAAAAACGGTTCGACTTTCATATTTATAAGCCTCGATATCGTGGAAGACGCGTTATTCGTATGAATAGTGGAAAGAACTAAATGACCTGTCAAGGCGGCTTTAATGGCAATCTCGGCTGTTTCCAAATCCCTGATTTCGCCGACCATAATTACATCCGGATCCTGCCTTAAAAAAGACCTTAGAGCCTGAGCAAAGGTTAGACCTATTTCTTCGTTTACCTGAACCTGATTGATTCCCTGTATATTATATTCGACAGGGTCTTCCGCCGTTGAAATGTTGACATCTGGTTTATTCACATCCGACAGCGCACTGTAAAGGGTCGTCGTCTTACCCGAACCTGTCGGTCCCGTTACCAATATCATACCGTAAGGTTTATGAATGGCAGTTTTAAAATCGGAAAGCTGCGATTCCGAAAAGCCCAGCTTTCTCATATCGAGTTGAAGGTTAGATTTATCGAGTATCCTTATGACAATTTTTTCGCCAAATAGCGTCGGAAGACACGACACCCTCATATCAACCTCTTTACCGTCCATTTTAGCCTTTATACGGCCGTCCTGCGGCAGTCTTCTTTCCGCTATATCCATCTGGGACATGATCTTTAATCTTGAAATAATAGGATTTTTGAGCTGACCTGGAAGCTTCATCTGTTCAATTAACTTACCGTCTATTCGATATCTGAATCTCACGACGGATTCGTACGGTTCTGCGTGAACATCGCTTGCGCCGGTTTTTACGGCATCAAAAAGAACCTTGTTGACAAATTTAATAACGGGCTGATCCGAAGACGACCTCTGAAGTTCCGATATATCAAGCTCTTCGTTGATTTCCTCGATAGCTATCGAATTTAAATAATCTTTATTTTCCGTTAATATAGTAGATGCATTGTAATATTTCGATAACGCCTGTGCAATTTCGCTTTCGGAAGAAACAACGACCTCGACATTAAGACCCGTTAAAAACTTTATATCGTCGAGCGCTCCTACCTTTGTAGGATCAGATACCGCAAGATACAGCGTATTCCCCTGTCTTTTAAAGGGAACAACCTGATACCTGACGGCTAAGTCAGGCGGAATAAGTTTTACGACGCTTTCGGGTATTTCCCCGTCAAGCAGGCTGACCGTTGCCGCGCCAAATTCTTTGGATAAGAAAGAAACCAGTTCGGAATCCTTCAGAAATCCCAGCTTTGTAAGCTGTCTGCCGATACTGCCCCCGACCCGCCTCTGTTCATCTAGAGCTTTGCTTAATTCATCCATAGTTATAACTCCGTTTTTCACAAGAATCTCGCCCAGCTTCAGGTCCTGAACTTTTTCGCCTTTTGCAAGGCCCGAGCGTATCCTTTCCTGTATTAATAAAGCATTGGATACATCATCCCTTTTTGCAATCCCCCGCTTTATTAAAATTTCGCCGATTTTATCGCCGGGATATTTGTTAAGCGGCATAAAGTCGTTATCCATACCCAAACCTTTTTTTAATTTAATTCGTCAATATTATTTTACCATATAAAAATAAATTTTATAACACGCTTTTAAGCGCGCTCAAATCAATCCTATGTCCCGTCCATATATAAAAGCTTTCTATCGCCTGAAGAAGCAGCATGGATAAACCATTGGCAGATTTTACGGCCTTACCGCTTAAAAGCTCAAGAAACGCGGTTAAAGGCGGGTTATAGGAAATGTCCATAGCAAAAGATTTGCCGCTTAAAGCTTTTAAAGGAAGAGATTTAATTAATCCAAAACTGCCTTCCGACGGAGTTATAGTATTAATAATAATATCACACTTTTCAAAACATTTATCATCCAAAATCCCCGTCAGGTTAAAACCTGAATAAAAAACTTCGGAATTTGACTTTAAAACGGCTTTCCATGAATTTGCTTCTTCGAAGAGTCTTTTTGCATTGCCTTCATTGCGGTTTATTATTAAAATCTCTTGCGCTCCCTCTTTTATTAACGAATATAAAACGGCTCTCGAAGCCCCGCCCGCACCCAAAATTACGGCATTTTTATTTTTCAATTCTATTCCGAATTCGTATCCGACACTTTTTGTAAAGCCGGTTGTATCGGTATTATAACCCCTGTAAAAACCGTCGCCCTCAAGATTAACGGTATTGACGGCCCCTATCAGTTCGGCTTCGCCGCTTAAACACTCTATATAATTTAATACCTCTATTTTATAAGGCTGAGTAATATTGGCGCCTTTGAATTTAAGGCTTTTAAACCCGTTAAATGCGGCCCCGAAGGTTTTTGGAGAAATGTCAAAACTACCGTAACAGATGTTCATATTTGAAAGTTTCGACATTTTGCTATGTATTAATGGAGAAAGGGAATATTTTATATTATAACCGAAAATACCTGTAAAAAGGGGGCGAACAAAAAGATTAAAATCTTTTTGTATTTCCATATCAAATACCCATTAACAACTGCTTCAAAAGATAATCAATCTTTGCGGCCTTTTTATCGTCTATAAACATATAGACATACCTTTCGATTTCCTGCACGGCCTTCGCCAAAGATTCCTTATCCAGCTTTATATTATTAAAATTTACGGGTATTTTATCGGCCTTATTGCCTAATTGTTCCTTTAATATTTTTTTTATGGAGCTAATAACATCGGTGTTTTTAACTCCTTCATTTTGAGGAGGCTCAAGCTCGATGTAACCGCTTTGCAACAGGTTATAAAGGGTTTTTAAAACAAAAAAATCATTTTCGACAGATAATGCAATAATCTGAATAATGCTTCTTTTCCCATCGACAAGGGAAAGTATGTTCCAGAGGGCAGGGGTCAGTGAAAGCGGCCTTAAATTACCGCTTCTATTTGGCACAACGACAGGAATATAATTTTTAGACGGAATAACCTTTGTCATCACTGCAAGTTCGTCCCTCCTTTTTTTGCAGGCGGTAAGGACAGGCAAAAAATTCATCGGGGAAGCAAAATTTATAACATCAGGCAAAGGCTTTTCGTCAAAAGCAAATTCTCCGTTGGTTAAAAACAGTATATAATTCAAGGTTTCCGATATGTAGTTAGAGGTAAATTCATGCTCTTTGCCTTCGGGTATTGCATCGGATTTAAAAAAATATATATCGAAACCCGCGGTTGTCTTGTAATATGTTCTGTATTTTTCAAGCATTTGCAAATAATTCTGCTTATCGAGATTAAGCAGTTTCATGACCAATTTTTCCAGGATCAAGTTGTCGGAAATTGAAAGAAAATATAACATGCCGTCTTTTACAAAAAGCTTGGAAGCAAAATTTTCAAAGCGAAGGTTTAAAACCCCAGTTTTTTTGGAAATCTCTAAAAACCTTAAAACATCGAAGAGTTCAAGATTTGTTATATTTCCCTTTACATCCATAATAACCCGTCCTTACCTTAAATGTTCTCTAAAGTTATAATAGTTAATGCCGCCTTTATTTATCTAACGCTAATTCTTTAATTAAATGATAAACAAATCTATTAACTACCGCCACAAAAACAGAGCCGAAAAATAAAACTAAACCGATAAGAAAATAAGATAAATTTATGTTATTAAGGGAGGTAATAAAAAAGAACGCGCCCGCTTCCGCCAAAAAGAAAAAAAACATAAAGAACCACATTATCAGAAGCCATTTTCCTACAAATCCCCCGGGTATTTTGTTCTTTAAAGAGGCCGCTATAAGCATATTCGAGAACATTATTACAGCGCCAAGCAAAACGAATACATAAAAAAGATTTTTAAGGGTTATGAGAGAGCCAAGCGTTAGCATTTTCGCCTCCTAAATTTATTTAACCGTTTACTTACTTTACTTATTTAAAAAATTAATAATAATTTAATAATACAAAATAGATTTATTTTTTTCAATATCTTTTTTATTAAAAGTTATATTGATAATTTTTGGCTTTTATTTTATAATTATTACTATGGTAGAAAAAGATATAAATAGTTTAAATAATTTGACTTTCGAAGAAACCCTTAAAAAATTGGAGGGCAATGTTTCAAGTTTGGAAAGTGGCGATCTCGGCCTCGAAGAGGCGATTAAAGTCTATGAAGAAGGCATCAAATACTCTAATTACTTAATAAAAAAGCTTGAATCGGCGGAAAAGAAAGTTGAAGAACTGACTGCAAAAGATAACAATACGGGCGAACAGTCTTTAGACCGGAGAACCGCGGCTCGTGCTCCGCTCACCTCATCCTTATCGACAAAACCCCTTGAAATCGACTAAATAAGATAATTATATACGATTCATCAAAGAAAAATATGACCGACATAGAAAAATATATCGAGGAAAATAAAAATTTAATTAACGACTTCCTAAAAACTCACTTCGGTAAAAAAGCATATAATAAAAAATTCCCCCACAATAAATTTTCGCTTAACGACGCAATGCTGTACACTTTAACTACGCCCGGAAAAAGAATTAGACCTATAATTCTTTTAATTACCGCGGAAAGCCTTGGTTTTTCGGACAAAAAAAGGCTTATCCCTTTTGCCTCGTCTCTCGAATTAATACACTCCTATTCCTTGATACACGACGATCTTCCCTCGATGGACAACGACAGTTTAAGGAGAGGAAAACCCGCAAACCATATAGTATTCGGGGAAGCTTCGGCAATACTTGCGGGAGATGCCCTTCTTACCGAAGCATTCGTTATCCTTTCGGACAACGAATACGCCGAAGGATTTGATCCGAAAAAAATTATCGAAATAATACGGGAACTTTCTTATGCCTCAGGCGCCGGCGGCCTCGCGGGAGGGCAATTTCTCGATGTCAATTCATTTGGAGCATCTTTAGGTTTTGAAAACATTGAATACATAAATAAAAATAAAACGGCAAGCCTAATCGGGGCAGCTTGCGCAATGGGCGCAATTTTGGCAGGAGGCGATAACTTGATTGTCGATAATTTTAAAAAATTCGGCTCGTGTTTAGGTCTTGCCTTTCAAACTATCGACGATGTCCTCGGTATTACCGGAAATAAGGAAATTCTTGGAAAAACGACAGGTATAGATAAAACAAATAAGAAATTCACCGTCGTCGAAAATATAGGGCTCGAAAAAACCTATGAATTAATTAACGAATACAATGAAAAAGCGCTGTTTTACCTTAATAAAACGGGTGCTCAATCTGATGCTTTAATAGAATTTACATATCATCTCACAAATAGAATAAAATGATTAGATTCTGCGCTTGCCAGGGAATGGCAATTAAATATAGAATAAAATGACAGCTATGCTTTTAGATAAGATAAAAAAACCCGGCGATGTAAAGACTTTATACATCGAAGACCTTAAAATTCTTGCTAAAGAACTCAGGGAAGAAATAATATCCACTTGCTCGAAAAATGGCGGACACCTTGCGTCAAGCCTGGGGGTCGTGGAACTTACTCTTGCCCTTTTAAAATCATTCGATATAGAAAATTCCGATAAAATAATATGGGATGTAGGGCATCAGTCATATTCGTATAAAATCCTTACCGGCAGAAAAGATAATTTTGCAACTATCAGAAAATTGGGCGGCATCTCAGGATTTCCGTCTATAAACGAAAGCAAATACGACTTTTTTGGAACAGGTCACGCTGGAACTTCCATATCCGCCGCCCTTGGCATAAGCGTAGCGCAAGATTTATCAAAAAAAGGCGATACGGGCAGGGTCATAGCGGTAATAGGCGACGCCTCGATATCTAACGGCATTGCTCTTGAAGGTTTAAATCATGCAGGAGCATTAAAAAAAGATATCGTGGTAATTTTAAACGATAATGAAATGTCTATTTCAAAAAATGTCGGGGCAATTTCAAACTATCTTAATAAAATAATGGGTGGAGATTTTTATCAAAGCTTCAGAAATGACATCGAAAAATTATTAAAATCCATTCCGTTATTCGGAAGTCAGGTTGCAAGACTTGCTTCAAAATTAGAAGAGTCTTTTAAAAATTTGATAGTTCCCGGCATTATATTCGAAGAACTTGGCTTCACATATATAGGGCCGATAGACGGGCATAGCATATCCAATCTTTTAGACACATTCGAAAATATAAAAAAAATAAAAAAACCGATCCTCCTGCATATTATAACGCAAAAAGGAAAGGGTTACGAACCGTCGGAAAAAAACCCGTCCCTGTTTCACGGAATCTCTGCTTTTGACAAAAATACGGGACTGACCCTTAAAAAGACGGGCAATATCACTTACGGCGAGACTGCATCAAACTTTTTAATAAACCTTGCAAAAAATGATGATAAAATAATAGCTATTACGGCGGCAATGCCGGATGGCACCGGCCTTTCAAAGTTTTCCAAGATTTTCCCCGAAAGATTTTTCGATGTCGGAATAGCCGAAGAGCATGCGGCGACCTTTGCCGCAGGTTCCGCCGCATCAGGTTTGAAACCTTTTATATTTATATATTCAACCTTCCTTCAGCGCTCTTTAGACCAGATAATACACGATATATGCCTTCAAAATCTCCCCGTGGTATTCTGCATCGACAGGGCGGGCATTGCAGGAGAAGATGGGGCAACACACCAGGGATTATTTGATATTTCTTTTTTAAATTATATCCCAAATCTTATCTTTATGTCTCCAAAAGATGAATATGAACTTATGCAAATGGTTAAAAGCGCCCTTTCGTACAATAAACCTGCCGCGATAAGATACCCTAAAATCGAAATCCCATATTTTGAAGCGCCGGATATAGACAAGGTTGCGATAATAAATGAGGGGGAATTCGAGGTTCTGCAAAATTACGGCGAAAACATCATAATCAGCCTTGGCGCCCCCCATACCGAAATTATAAAAAATATACTACGCAAAATAAACGAAAATATAACGGATGAGAGCCGTAAGATAGGACTAGTTAATGCAAGGTTTATATCCCCGATATCTAATAAACTGATAAATAAAATAAAAAAGGCTAAAAAGATTATGACGGTGGAAGAAAATGTCGAGTATTCGGGATTCGGATCTAAACTTCTAACCATCCTGAGCCAGAATACTTCTATGTTAAATATGGAGTACAAAATATTATCACTTAAGAATAGCTATATCGAACACGGTCCAAGAAAAGAACTTCTTGCCAATGCCGGGTTTTCCCATGAAGGGCTCAGTAATTCCATAAATCTTTTTTTTAATATAAACAGTGAAAAAATTAAGATTAGACATTCTTCTTTCTGATACCTCGCCTGCGCATTCTTTGACCAGAACCAGGGCATCGTCATTAATAATGGAGGGCAAGGTATCGGTAAACGGGAATATCTGCACAAAGCCGGGGACATTGGTCGCTCCCGAAAGCAGTATAAGTATTAAAGAAACAAACCCCTATGTCTCAAGAGGCGGGTTAAAATTAAAAGGTGCGCTAACCGATTTTAACTTAGGAGTAAAAGGTAAAAGGGTTATAGATATAGGTGCTTCGACCGGGGGATTCACGGATTGTCTTTTAAAAGAAGGAGCGGATTTTATATATTGCATCGATGTAGGGTATGGACAGCTTCACTATTCCATTAGAAATAATGACAAAATTAAAAACCTTGAAAATATAAACATAAAATATCTCCCGTTTGAAGAAATAGGCGAAAAACTTGACTTAGCAGTATGCGATGTATCGTTTATATCGCTAAAAAAGGTTTTTCCTCATATCCCAAAATTTTTAAAAGACGGCGGTTTAATACTTTCATTGATAAAACCTCAGTTTGAAGCGGAAAATAAAAATATCCTTAAAAAAGGCATCGTAAAGGATGAAAACATACACAAATCAATTATAGATGCTATAATAGAATTTTCAAAAACATTAAACCTCATGACCATTGGAGTAAAAAAATCATGCATAAAAGGAAAAAAGGGGAATACGGAATTTTTCATTCTTTTATCGAAAGATTCGGAAACAAAAGATTTAAAAAAATAAACCATCTGCCTTTGTTTGTTTTGAGCATGTTTGTAGTTTTATTTTTTACGGCCGGCATTTTTAATTCCTCCTTTGGCGCAACAACGCAACAGACGTCTTTTATGCCTTTAAATTCAAAAAATATTAATAATCTTATTACCGGCTTTATTTATTATGATAGCGGCGATTATGTTCGCGCAATAAAATATTTTAAAAAAGAAACCCAAAAAATAAACAACGGTTACTGGAATTATATTCTTTCGGATGTTTATTTTAAGAATAAAGAATACGAGAAATCTTTATCCCGCGTTAACCTTGCCATAAAATTAAAAAAGATTAAATTAAGAAAAAATTTAACAAAAAACGATATGCGGTATTTAATGCTTAAGGCAAAAATACTGGCTGAAAATAATAGTCTCGAGAAATCTATAGGGGTTCTTAAATTTATCCTTAAAAAAGAGCCGCTTAATTTAAAAGCCCTTTTATTTATTTCAAACCTCTATATCTACAAAAAAGAATTAAAAACGGCAATACTATATCTGAATATAGTAAAATTAAATTATCCGAGCAATATGGATGCTTATTATATACTGTCTAAAATCTATATCGCCGAAAATAAAACGCAAAAAGCCGAAAAAAATCTGCTGCAACTCATAAAAATAGACCCGTATTTTAAAAAGGGATATTTTCAACTTTCTGCTATTTATATACTTTTAGGAAAAGAAGAAAATGCCATTAAGATATTCGACAGGTACTTAAAAATAGACCCGTATTCCAAAACGGCGCTTTATCAATCCGCCGTACTTAATTACGCGATAAAAAAATACGATACCGCCAGAAAACATTTTTTTAACTTTCTCGATATTACAAAGAAAAATAAAAATATGCTAAATTTCAGGAACAACTCCATTTTTTTTATTGGACTTTCTTATATACTTCAAAAAAATTATGCAAAAGGATTAATTTATTTAGACAGGCTTAAATTTGGAAAACATTATCTCGACGCAAAACTTGAGGAAATAGAAATTTATTTGATTTTATACAGAAAGGGCAGGGATGATAAATATAAAGCAAAGGTAAAAGGCATTATAAGCATCCTGCTGAAGAATCCAAAATTAAAGAAAAATTTGAAGGTTTATTACTTTTCGGCAATCGCTTTAGCCGAAATAAAAAACTTTAACAAATCAAAAAATGTCATACAAAACGGGCTTAAATATTTTCCGGACAACACTGCCCTTTTATATGAGCTTGGCTCGGCATACCATTCTTTAAAAGAAGAAACAAAAGCAAACTCGGTAATGCAAAGAATTTTAAAAATAGACCCGCTTGATGCGGAGGCTCTTAACTTTATCGGGTATTACCTCGCGGTAAAAAATAAAGATTTAAGAAAAGCAAAAATTATGCTGGAAAAAGCCTTATCTATAGATAAAAATTCGCCTTACATCTTAGACAGCCTCGGCTTCGTATATTATAGATATAAAGAATACGATAAGGCTATGAAGTTTTTTAAACTTGCGCTTAAAAAACTCGGCAAATCATCTACGGTCTTAAAACACGTGGGAATGGATTATTTTAGGCTAAAAAAATATGAAAAGGCGCTAAAATATTTTAAGGAGTCTTATAAAATAAAGAAATCGAAAGAGGTCGAAGATTATATCAAAAGAATCGAAAATATTTCTAATACTATCTTAAATCACCGTTAGAAACTATTAAAATTGTTTCAACATATTATAAATTCTGGATTCCTGCCTACGCAGGAATGACGATACCGGAATTTAACTTTTCACCCAACGGGTGTCATTCCTGCGTAGGCAGGAATCCAGAAAAAGAGATTTCTAAAGGTGATTTAAGATACTAAATAAAACCTGTTATCCCTGAGATGCGTCGCTAAGTTTTCTATAAATTGTCTTTAATCCGATATTTAAATCCTTTGCGGTTTTTAACTTATTATATGAATTTTTCTCCAGAGTTTTTTGTATAATCAGGTTTTCCGCCTCTTCGAGGGTTAAACTGAAAGGTATTTTAATATAACTTTCGGGGGAGGGGGAAGCGTTATCAGAAACATTACCTGCGCCGCCGGCAAACTTGTTTTCCTGATGCCTTTCTTTTAAGTAATTTGGCAGCATATGTTCATCCAAAATTTCGCTGTCAGAAATAGCCGTCATAAATTCTATCGCATTTTTTAGCTCTCTAATGTTACCGGGAAAATCGTACTTTAATAAAATATCAAGCGCGTTCTTATTTAATCCCTTTATATTTTTGCCGTTTTCTTTGGAAAAATCCTCCAGAAACTTTTTTATCAAAAGCGGTATATCTTCTTTTCTTTCTCTGAGCGGTATAAGTTTCAGATTTACCACATTCAATCTGTAATATAAATCCTGCCTGAATTCCCCTTTTTCTACCTTTTTTTCGATATCCTGAGAAGCGGCAATAATTCTTATATCTATCCTTATGGTCTTATTCCCTCCAACCCTTTCGAACTCTTTTTCCTGAAGAACGCGTAATATTTTTGATTGCGTCCTTAGCGGAATTTCGCCTATTTCGTCAAGAAAGATAGTTCCGCCGTCCGCTATTTCGAATCTGCCTTTATAAAGCGAATCCGCCCCCGTGTAAGCACCCTTTTCATGCCCGAAAAGCTCGCTTTCCAGAATAGACTCGGAAAGCGCGGCACAGTTCACCTTTATAAAAGGTTTACTTTTTCTATGGCTGTTATTGACGATAATGTTTGCGAGCATCTCTTTACCCGTGCCGGATTCCCCTTCTATTAGCACGGTAGAATTTTTATCTGCCACTGCCACAGCCGTGTTTACGATGTCAATCATATTCTTTGACGAAGTTATTAAATTTCCAAAATTGAACCTTTCATCGAGTCTTGTCTTTAGAATATTTATTTCATCGATAAGCCTTTTATTGGATATTATCCGCTTGATTATTAAACCAAGTTCATCGAGATTTATGGGCTTCGTTATATAGTCATAGGCTCCAAGCTTAATAGCTTCGACGGCGCTTTTTACCGAGCTAAACCCTGTAGTAATGACAACCTCCGCTCTTTGAACCATGCCTTCATTTATACTTTTTAGCAAATCCAGGCCTGTTCCGTCGGGAAGTTTAAGATCGGTAATAATAATACCTATATTATTATTTGAATTTAAAATATTTAAAGCGGCATTAACGGTATCTGCCTCAAAAACACTATAGCCTTCAAGTTTCACGAACTCAAAAAGCCCCAAACGCGAGGCTTTATCGTCTTCGACTATTAATATTGCAGTGGCTTGAGATAATTCTTCCATTTTCTATTTGGAGGGATGCTAATTCTCTAAATCTTTAAATATGACGGAAACCTTTGTTCCTTTGTTATAATTAGATTCTATATGCATTTTAAAACCGTGGGCATCCAAAATCTTTTTTACCAGCGCAAGTCCCAGCCCTACCCCATTTTTCTTTGTGGTAAAAAACGGCTCGTAAACTTTTTTAATTATTTCCTGTTTTATGCCTTTTCCGTTATCTTCGATAATTATTAATATCTTATTAAGGTAAAAAGAAGAATATATTGAAACATCGCCTTTTTCGCCGTCATAAGATTCTATGGCATTTGATACTAAGTTAATAAAAACCTGCTCCATTAAATCCCTGTCCATTTTAACGGAGATGTTTTTATCTAATGAGACACGCAGGTTAATTCCTTTATCTGCGGCTTTCGGCTTTAATGTTTCCGCAACGAAGTTTAACAGGTCTGAAAGGTTAATTTCCTCAAGATTAAGGTGATAATCTTTTGTAAATTTGAGGATGTTCTCCATTGTTTGAACTAACTTATGCGTCTCTGTTTCTATAGCGCCGCTAATTCGGGTTATTTCCTCTTTTTCCCCTTCAAAATCCTTAACCCCTGCAACCCGCGCGCCCAAGACCCTTGAGTTTATAGATAACGAATTAATATTGCCTTTAATTTCGTGTAAAATAGTTGACGGCATTTCCAGTATGTTTTTTTCGACGGATTTTAGGGTTGAAAGGGTTCCCTCTTCTTTGTCTATAAGCCTGTAAAAATAAGCAAACATAAAGATAATCAGGGATGCCGATAATATTAAAGAAATCGTAAAAAAGTAATAAAACGCGCTGTTATGCAAGTTGTTAAAGATATCAGGATAAGCAAGCTTAAGCCTGTCATTACCGCCGAAAAAAACCATATTAGACTGTTTAAGCGAATAAATTGCGCTGTTTTTTGAATATAATGAGGAAAACAGGCTGTATGTTTCCGAGGCATAAAACCCTACCATTAAAATAAGCAAAAATGTAAAAAGGCTCAATAAGAAAACTCTGAATTTTTTAGTCTTAAAAAATTTTCTTATCATAATGATTCATTTTATTAAATTTTTTCACAAAAATCAATCACCTAAATCGGAGCCGCATGTTCTTTGCTTAAGATAACGGCTGCAAGAGCTATATCTTTTTTAATTCTATTTTCAAGGGATGCGGAATTGTCAAATTTTATTTCCGGTCTCAGTCTTGCAACGAAAAATACCTCTATTTCTCTGTCGTATAAGTCCTTATCGAAATTAAATATATAGGTCTCTATCCTTCTTATTTCTTCATTAAAGGTAGGGTTTGACCCGACATTCGTTACCGAGTCGTGAAACTCGTTATCCACTTTTACAAGGGTGGCATATACCCCGTCTTTAGGAAAAAGTTCCTCTTCAGGAATAATGTTTGCCGTAGGAAACCCAAGGCTTTTACCCCTCCCGCTTCCTTTGACGACCTTCCCGTGAACGGAATAGTGTCTTCCTAAAAATCTCTTTACGGCGCAAACCTGTCCTAGTAAAACGAACCTCCTTATAATGGTGCTGGAAACTATTTTTTTGCCCATTTTAACCGGACCGACGACCGTAAGGTCGAAATTCAGTTCATTCGCTAATTTCTCAAGAAGGAGGGTATTCCCCGATTTTCCAACGCCAAAGCCAAAATCATGGCCTACTATAACCTTAACGGGATTTAATTTTTTAACTATGACATTTTCTATAAAATCCTCCGGCGTCATTTTTGCAAACTCAGGCGTGAATGTGATGTAAATCAAATAATCTATGCCGATTGCCTCTATAAGCTCGACCTTTTTTTCAAAAGTGGTTATCAAATGTATCCTTTCCTCCGGATGAAGAATCTTTAAGGGGTGGGGATGAAAAGTAAGAACTACCGAAGGTAAATTTAATTTTGAAGCATAATCTTTTGTTAATTCCATTAATTTTCTGTGTCCTAAATGGATGCCGTCAAAACTCCCTATAGTAATTACCGAACTTGTAAATTCAGGATTAAATTTGCTAATTTCGGATATCTTCAAGTCTATGTTTACCCCCTTCCATTGCGCCTTAAGTAAGTTTAGTTTATATAATTTATATAATACCTTTATTTTAATCCTCTGATTAATAAAATCAATATGTACAAAAATCCGAAAATCCATCCGATAAAACCAGCTATCAATATCCAGTAATGCAATAACGCCCCCCCTGTAAACATAAGAATACTGGAAGATATTATAAGCGCGGCAACCAAGAATCCTCTCATAAGCCGCTTGCTTGATTTTTCCATCTCGCCCATAAGTCCTTCTAATCCCTTATGAATAAAATCTATAGAAAAATTATCCTCCGACATTTTTTTAAGGATTTTTTCCGCCTTCTTCGGAAACTCCCCAAAAAAATCTCTATAATTTTTTAATTTACTTATTATCTGCTCTTTAATATCTTTTACCTTTTCTTTTTTATTTATCAAAACATCGAAATCAAAAAATTCCGTACCGGAGGTGACAAAAGAAAAATCGGGGTCGAGAATTTTTGCAATGGACTCTATGGATAACAATGCTTTAAATAAAAGCGATAATTCGGCCGGAATAACAAGATTATGCCTTTGCCCGATTTTTAATGTTTTCAGAAGAATTTCCGCGCTGTAAATATCTTTAAACGGCCTGTTAAAAAAGCCTTCTATAAATTCCGCAAGCTCAAATTTAAATGCCTGCTCCTCTTTTTCGGAAAGGTCTCCCATACAAATTTCAATAAATTGGACGGCCATTTCTTCATAATTGCCGCCGATAAAATTAATAAAATATTCGAGAGCCATTCTTTTTAAATCTTTAGTAAGAATACCGACGGAACCAAAATCTATTAATCCAATTTTTTCTTCGTTTATCACAAAAACATTGCCGGGATGCGGGTCGGCATTAAAATACCCTAATATGAATATCTGCTTAAAATAATGGTTTAAAAATATTTTAAGTATATTTTTGGTGTTATAACCTCTTTTGAAAAGTTCTTCCGTATTCGATACCTTTATTCCATGGATAAAATCTTCCACCAATAAATTATTAGATATGTAATTCCAGTAAATCTGCGGTATTACGACGGAATGTTTATCCATATTACTTCTTCTAATTTTTTCCGTATATCCCGCCTCCGTCAAAAAATTTAGCTCGCAAATTATATTTTTTCCGAATTCTTGATATAATTCATCCAGATTATCTATATAAAGCAATTCTTTAACCGGTTTTCTTATAATATTTACGATAAAGTAAAGAACATCTAAATCGTTTTTAATAATTTTATCGATATCCCCTTTTTTGATTTTAACCGCCACGACGGTTCCGTCTTTAAGAACAGCCTTATGGACCTGGGCAAGGGAAGCCGACGCGATCGGGTTTTCATCGAAACTGCTAAAAATCTCGTCAGGATCCTTTCCCGTTTCCTTTTTAACGATGCCTTTAATTTCATCGAATTTAATATAATTTAGCTGAACGCTGTCCTGAAGCTTTTTTAATTCATTAATATATTTAGAGGGGAGCATGGTTACTTCCTGAGAGAGTATCTGCCCTACTTTAATAAAAGTAGGTCCGAGATCTTCTAACGCGTATCTCAGCCGTATTTCAGGGGGAACATTCAGGTAATCGTCAACGGGATAGGCTGCTTTAAGGTATTTTTTAAAAATAAAAAATTTAGATAAACCGATGTTCGTTATGACTTGATAAAAACCATGCTTGGCAAAAATCATGGTTATCTGTCTTATCCTTTTAACCGCCCTTATAAATTTAATAAAATCAGTTATCTTCATAAAATTCGATAAACCTCAAATCTATTTCATGCTTCAAAAGATCTATGGAATATATGCTCACCGTCACATGGTCGCCCATTTTAAAAATCTTTTTGCTATGCCTTCCCTTAAGTATTTTTGTGTTATCGTTATACTCGTAATAATCATCGGCTATGGTGGAGACATGAACGAACCCTTGAATAAAAAATCCTGCTATATCGACAAAAAAGCCGAAATTCATAACATTTGTAATAAATCCTTCGTAAACCTTCTGGCTGTTTTTCTTTAAAAACTGCATCTTCTTAAATTCCGAATATTCCCTTTCCGCGTCCGTCGAAAGTTTTTCCCTTCGGGACAGTACATTGGAAATCATTTTTAAATTATCATGATTAAGCCATGAAGGCATTTTGCCGGTTTCCCTGTTTTCCGAAAAAACCTCTTTATCGTTATCGCTGTTGCCAAGCGCGCCTTTTCCGTTGTCGTTATACAATATCCATTTAAGAATTCTATGCACCATCAGATCGGCATATCTTCTAATCGGAGATGTAAAGTGGGTATAAGATTTCAGGGCAAGTCCAAAGTGATGGCTATTGACCGGCGAGTACACCGCAATTTTCATAGACCTCAGAAATGCCTGCTCTAAAAAAGACGAAAGCGGTGTTTCTTTTAGTTTATTCAGCATTGTTTGATAGTCTTTAACCTTTTCCGGCAGCTTTTCCGGAAAAGAAAATTTAAAATATTTTAATATCTTTAAAAATTCTTTTACCTTATCCTCATCGGGTTTTTCATGCACCCTGTAAATGGACGGAACTTTTTTTGACTCTATGAACCGTGCCACGGCGCAGTTTGCGGCAATCATAAAATCCTCGATTAAATCGTGGACAAAATTTCTTGGCTCGGGAATAACCGATATGACTTCATTATCTTCATTTAATATAACCTTCCCCGATAATGAATCAAAATCGAGACCGCCGTTTTTAATTCTTTTATCCCTTAAAATTTCGGCAAGCCTCTTCATGTTAAGCAGCATATCTTTTATAGGGGACAGTTTATTGTCTAACTCATTAAATTCATTATCGTTTCGAGCCTTGCCCGCCTCCAAGCCCGCCGTTAAATATTTGCAAGTTTCGTTATAGGTAAGCCTTCCGAATGTTTTTATAGACCCCTTATAAATCTTTGTTCCGGTTATTTTTCCCTTGCTGTCTATATCCATTTCGCAAACCATCGCAAAACGGTTTTTTTTCGGAAGAAGGCTGCAAAGATTGTTTGACAGCATTTCGGGAAGCATCGGATAAACGGTTCCAGGAAAATAAGTGGAATTGCCCCTTTTAAACGCCTCCTTATCCAGATAACTGCCGTCCCCGACAAAATAGGAAACATCGGCTATGGCAACATAAAGTTTACAGTTATTGTCTTTTTCCGAACCTTCCAGATAAACCGCGTCGTCAAAATCTTTAGCGTCTTCGCCGTCTATCGTTATAAACGGCAAATCGGTTAAATCGATCCTTTCTCCTCCTCCGTCCTCTGCCGGATTTTCTTCAAAATCTGCCGGTATTTTTTTAAGTTCTTTAACGGCGGCCTCGTCAAAAACTTTATATATATCGTATTTACTTACGATAATATCCTCTTCCGTTCCCCTTGATTCGATATCGCCCAATATCTTATCCACTGATGCTGTTCGTGAAGAAAAATCGTTAGTATCAGGCAAAACCGCATTTACTATAGCCCCGGTTTTTAATTTATCCCTGTCTTTAAATCTATGTAAATCAAAATAGAACGAACCGTCGAATTCAGGAGCAATGGGAGTTAAAATTGCTATACTTTTTTCGACCCTTACAACCGCTTTAAAATTTTTTAATTCCCTCTTTATTATCCTTATAACCCTTCCCCGCCTGCTTTCAAATTTACCCCGCGCTTTTAGCTTTTCCCGTTTTCTCTTTTTTAAATAATAAGGATTATCGGGTATTATTTTTAAGATAACGGTATCTCCGTATATTGCATCGCCGATATCGGAATTTTTAACAAAAATATCCCCGCCTCCGCCTGAGTTGTCGCTCACAAAGGCATAGTTGCGCCTTTTTGAAAGAACTTTCCCCTGGATTAAATGTAATTTTTGGGGATACGCATATTTTTCTCCCTTGGTAAGTATCAGCTCGCCGTTTTTCACCATTAAATCAAGGATATTCTTTGCGGACGACAGCATTTTTGCCGATGTAATATTTAAATTGTGCTTAATATCGGTAAAAGAGAGCGGAATATCGGATTTTTGGGAAAATAAATAAACTATATCTTCCTTAGTAACTGCTTTCATATATTTTTTGCGTTTCTTGCTTAAATTATGATAGAATAAAAAATCAAAAAACTTTAAATAAATAAGTATTATAATAACACTAAGTAATTATTTTTTCATTAAAAAAGATTTAGGTTAATCCGAACGAATTTATTTATGCCGGAATGGCGGAACTGGTAGACGCGCACGGTTCAGGGCCGTGTAAGATTAATCTTGTGGGGGTTCGATTCCCCCTTCCGGCACCAATGTAAGTAAAACACTAAGTAATCACGGGAGATTTTATGCTAAAAAAGGGAATAATATGTTTGCTTCCTCTTTTATTGTTAATTAATTTTATAAATATTAATAATTCTTTTGCCTATAAAAATGTTAAATCCGTCAAATCCGATAGTTCATCGAAAACTCTGCTTGATTTCACAAAAGAAAGGATTACGCGAAATTTTGAAGATATCATAACGGAACATGAAATAATAAAGATATTAAACGAAAAGGGCATTAAAAAATATTCAGCGCTGAGCTTTCCTTTTTCTAAAAAAAATCAAAAACTTAAGGTGTATTTCATTAAGATTATTCAGCCGAACGGCGATATTATTAATATCAATTTAAACAGTTTAAGGACTGTTACCGCTCCGTTTAACCCCGAAGCGCCGATATTTTCGAATCAATTATTAAAAACGGTCCAGCTTCCGGGGCTTGTCATGGGCTCTATTATCGATTATAAATACAGAAGCACGGTTATGAAGCCGTATATGAAAAATAATTTTTTTACGGAGGACTACTTCGGCGGGCTTCCTCCATTAAAAAAATCTGTTTACAAGTTAATTATACCAAAAGGTATTCATTATCAGTATGCCGAATATAAATTCAACGAAAAACCGCGCATAATTAACGGCAGTAAGAATACCGCGCTTATATGGACGATGCGGAATAGAAAAAAGATATCCCCCGAAGAATTGGGGCCGCGCGAATCCGTTATAATTCCACATGTTACGGTGTCATCGGTTAAATCATGGGATGAAGTAGCGGAGTGGTATGCCCATCTTACGAAAGACAGGATAAAACCGGGCGTTAATCTTGCTAAATTTATAAAAAAATTGACCGAATCCAAAGAAAGAAAATTAAAAAAGATTAAAGCCGTATATAATTTCGTGGCAAAAAAAATCAGGTATGTCGGATATGAATTCGGCATCGATGGATATAAGCCAAGCAATGTCAATTCTATTTTTAAAAATAGGTTAGGCGACTGTAAGGACCATGCAACCCTGTTCGCATCGATGTTAAACCAGATAGGCGTTAAAGCATACCCTGTCCTTATTCCCACGACCGAAATTCCCGATATGAATCCCGTTATGCCGACGCCGTTCGTATTCGACCACGAAATAACGGCAATAAAGCTTAAAAACGGCAAGTTTATGTTTGCGGATACAACATCCAATGTAACAACCTTCGGCGATCTTCCCCCGATGGATCAGGGCAGAAATGTTCTAATAATTGCCGGCGGCAAGGGTATAACGGCAAAAACCCCTATATTCCCCGCCGAAAAAAATAACATATCGACAAAAGAATATGCAACCGTCAAAAGCAACGGAAGTCTATCCGCAAAAACAACCCTTATTTACACGGGGGCTTACAATATGTATAAAAGATATTTATATTCATCGACATCAAAAAGAAAGAAAAGGGACGGCATCTTAAAAGATATTCTTAACATAACTCCAAATGCTAAACTAACGGGATATTCTTTTGAAAACGGCAACAGCCTTTCCAAGCCATATATCGAAAAAATTTCCTTTTCCGCCAAAAATTATTCAGAAAAAAACGGACGGCTTGTTATAATAAGACCCCCCCTCAGAACAAGGACGACATTATCCCAACTAACAGCCCTTAATTACAGAAAGTATTCTTTAAGGATCGGATATAATTTTTCGGAAAACTCCGTCGTAAGTTTAAAATTTCCAAAAAATTACAAGCCTGTTTTTATTCCTAAAGATATAGAAATCAAAAATACCGTCGGGACTTTCAAAACAAGTTACACGGTTAAAAATAACAGGATTATATTCAGATCGTTTTTTAGCGTCAACGGCTATAAAATTCCCGTAGAAAACTATTCGAAGGCAAAACATTTGTTTAATGCCGCGATAAAAAACCTGAAAGATCAGATATTGATATTTAATGAATCCAAACGATAATACAGACAACGCACGAACAGGTAAAACCGATAACAAGAATCTATCGGTTCATAATAATTGGTTTAAGGAAATTTCTAACCGAAAAGCCCTCGAGATTGGTTTAGTTCAGGTTTATACAGGCAACGGCAAAGGAAAAACAACGGCCGCATTAGGGCAGGCTTTAAGGGCAAGCGGCCATAACTTAAAATCGGTAATAATCCAGTTTCTGAAGGGCGGTTCGTATTCGGGAGAGTTTAAAGCAATAGAAAAATGCCTCCCCCTAATTAAGATTTATCAAGTCGGCAGGCCATTTTTTATCGATAAAAAAAATATTCCGAAAAAAGATATAGAACTTAACAGGGAAGGTCTAACCCTCGCCGAAAATATTGCCGCGGGCAAAAACGATATAAGCATTTTGATTTTAGATGAAATAAATGTCGCTTTAAATTTGGGAATAATAAAAACGGAGGAAGTTATAAACTTAATAAAAAATAAAAGGCCGGATATAGAATTAATACTGACTGGAAGAAATGCCCCCAAAGAAATAATAGATGCGGCTGATTTGGTTACCGAGATGAATGAAATCAAACACTATTATTCTAAAAATATTCCGTCGAGAACGGGAATAGAAAAATAATAAAACGAGCGTTCATTTTTTTATTGACAAATTATTTTTAAATAACTTATAATGTTTCAAATAAAATAAAACGAGCGTTCATTTTAAAAAATAGAAATGAGTTCAATAAAGGAAAATATAGCAAAAAAGAAGATATTTGAATTTTGCATAAGAGAATTTGCAAGGGCTGGTTATGCAAATGTAAGCATTAGAAATATATCGAAAGGCGTCGGCATAAGCATAGGAGCAATATATTACTATTTTTCTTCCAAAGAACAGATAGGACAATTTTTATACGATAAGACTACAGAAATTATTCTAAATAAAATCAGGTTGGGTATCAAAAAAGCTCCGAATGACAAAGAAGCGTTAAGATCAATTATATATAACTTGTTCGATATGTCGGAAAAAGAACCGCATCTAATGGAATTCATCCTTTATGTTAAGCACAAAGAATTTTTGCCTGACGCCCCGCCGATATGCTCTTCAAAACCTTTTGAATTTATAAAGAATTTTATCAAAGAAAAGATCGAAAGCGGAGTCTTCAGGGATATGGATATCGTCATTGCATCGGCTTTAATAATGGGACCTGTCATCAGGATAATCCAGTTGAGGATGGATAACATTTTAAAGAATGACATAAGATTATACACCAAACCTTTATTAAACGGCATCGTTAAATCTATATTTAAAAAACAGGCTTGACTTGAAATGAAATTTCGCAAATATTTCTTAGTTTTCCCCTTGTTAATTATCTTTCTGATTAATATCGGATATATTCATAACGCGAATGCGTTAAATTTTAAAGTCGGAAGGTCGCCTTACGGGCTTGCCGTGGGAAAGAAAGATAATATTTATGTTGCCATCGGCGGATTTTTAAATGTTATTAAACTTAACGAAAAAGGAAAGATAATTAAGAATATGAAAGCAGATTTTGCTCCATCCGGGGTTGTAATAAATAAAAACGGGCGCATTTATGTTACGACGGGCATTGGATATGTAGTAAAGCTCGGCAGAACCGGAAAAATCATTAAGAAGGTTAAGGTTGGAATGATTCCTGCCGGAATCGCGATAGGTCCGGATGGGAATATTTATGTTGCATCAATCCACTCTAAGACCGTTACAAAATTAAACCCGTCGCTTAAGATATTAAAGGTCTTTTACGCGGGAATTGCCCCTTACGGTATAGCAATAAACGGGAACGGCGATATTTATGTTACGAATTTTTTAAATAAAGGAACCGTTACCGTTTTAAATAAAAGCGGAAAGATAGAAAAAATATTCAAAGCTCAAAGAAAGCCGGAGGGTATTGCTATAGGTCCCGCGGGTAATATTTATGTTACAAACGGGTTAAGCGACAGTGTATTGAAATTCGATAAAACAGGGAAAATTTTAAAGACATTTCATGTGAAAGGCGCACCGTACGGAATTGCGTTAAGCACTTCGGGAAATATGTTCATATCCTGCATATATTCCAATAATGTCGTCAAGTTGAGCCATGCGGGAAAGATTCTAAATACTTACGCAACAGGGATGAACCCTAACTTCATCGCAATAGACAATAAAGGCAATGTCTGGACGGCAAACTGGGGAGACGGTACGGTAACTAAAATTGCAGGCGCAACAAAGGGAATAGAGTTTTTCCCGTATAAAGGACCAATTTGGCAGGAAAGTTTTTAATTTTAATATATAAAATTATAAAAGGAGGCTTGAAATGGCTGAAGAAAAAAATTTAGAAAATGTAAAACCGGATGAAACATTAGATGTGTTGGGCGAAACATGTCCTATTCCTGAAGCTATGGCTCATAAAAAGCTCAACAAAATGAAAGTGGGGCAGGTGCTGGAGGTTTACACCGACCATGCGGCGGCGGTTGAAAACTCGTTTCCATCCATGCTCAATAAATTAAACTATCCTTACTGCGTAACAAAAACAGGTCCGGGCGAGTTTACTATCAAAATTAAAAAAACATCTTAAATAATTCAGTTATAATTTAATAATTTAATAATTTTATTTTAAGTAAAGGGGGCATTATATTATGAATCCTTATTTTCTCGAATATACTATAATAGGTATTGCAGGATTAATTTTTGGCGCGGCGCTCGAAAGGGGAAGAATGTGTTTTGTGCTTGCCACAAACAACATGTTCATGGCAAAAGATACAAAAATATTGGAAGGTATTTTATGGGCTTTTGGAATTTCTATTCTTGCTTTCGGCATTATAGAATCGCTTGGAATCGTTCCAATAAAAGCCGCGGTTGAAGGCGTATTTCCTTCGGGATGGTATGATTTGGTCGGCGCGCTTTTATTCGGGTTTGGCATAGGACTTTGCGGCGCATGCATGAGCGGTTTGATATTCAGGGCGGGTTCAGGATTTACGCAAAATTGGATGCAATTATTTGGAATACTGGTAGGAACGATATTCTTTGCATTCTTGATTTTTCCATTAACTAATTTTCTTTACTGGATTTTGCATACTATACCATGGCTTACTATAAAACCCGGCCTTTCCGATTATATTCCTCATCAGTGGTTTGGAAATGCCGTATGGGGACCCTTTGTCGTAGCTTTAATTTTTGGCATTTTTTTCCTTGGTTTAGGGTTATATCTTACCAAAAGAAGATTTACGAAGATTGGCAAGGAGCGGGGCGAGAACTATAAAGAGCCTGTCATAACATGGGATATGTTAAAATTTAAAGAGGCTTTTTCCCCGAGATTGGGCGGATTATTGTTTGCCGTCGTTGCAATTATAGTTTTTTTAGTCTCATATTTTACCGTACATAAAGCGGCCTACATGGGCGTTACCACTCCTTACGGCAGTTTCGACACATACATTTTGGCTCCTTTCATAAATTTATATACCACGGTCGGACATTATAAAGCCTCATTTTTACCGAAAATATCGTCAAATTGGTTTCAAATAGTCCCCGTAGCTATTCCGATGACCTTGCTTGTTATAACCACATTCGCCGGTTCTACGACCACAGCTATTTTAGGAGGAGAATTTAAATGGAGAGTGCCGAAAAGGAAAATAATGTTTCTTCAAAATTTTATTGGCGGCATTCTTACAGGCGTGGGCGCAAGAATAGCGTTAGGGTGCAATATCGGAACTCTATGGTCAGGGTTTTTGATGTTTTCATGGGCAGGGGCGTTATTTTTACCGACGCTGGTTCTCGGAATGTATCTTGCCCTTAAGTTTCAACAGGCGATATGGTAATAAAACATTAAATATTAGTACTAAGGAGGATTTAAATGGCTGCAGCTAACATGAAAAAAAGAAAAAATCATAACTGGTGCGGAATAACATTTTTAGCTTTATATGGATTATTTACTATATACGCATCATTTTTCTTATCTTCTTTAAATAAAGGTAAGGTCATAGGAAAATTATCCGATGAAGCCGTTACCGGAATAAAAGAGAGTTTTATCCTGTGGGGTATAATCATGATTATAGGCGCTATTCTTCTTTTAATAAGAGAATATGTCCTGAAATCCGGGCAGGAAGAGGTTAAGGATACGGAAAGCGGCGTGTCTCCACATTATTAAAATTCCCTTACAAATAATATATATAACATTCGAGGATTTTTAAATGAAACTTGCAATTTTAATAACAACAGATAAATATAAGGGTCATGTCGAAAATATTATAGGCAGCGCTAAACATTTGGGTTATGAAATAAAATGCTTTATAATGGATGATGGAGTAAATTTATTAAACGATAAAAATTTTGTCGGTAAATTAAAAGAAGCCGGTTCGGATGTCTCGCTTTGCGAATATTCGTGCAGCATTAGAAGCATACATGAAAAGGTTGAAGGTTTCCTGTACGCTTCTCAATACGAAAACGCAAGCATAATAAACGCATTAACAAACGAAGACAGGCTTTTGGTTTTTTAATGTAGGAGGTAAAAAAAATGACTAAAAAAATTGCGGTTTTTACCCGCGACAGACAGGCTGAAGCGCTTAGAATGTCGGGGGGGCTTACGCTTCTCGATGATAAGGTCGAAGTATATGTTCTTGATAAAAAGCTCGAGGATAATAAAGTTATAGCCAAGCATCTCGATATGGTTCAAAACATGCTTGAACTTCCCGTTTTTACAAATTGCAGGGACAACCCTTTCGAATATTTGACAAATGAAGAATTGGCAAATAAAATGCTTGAATTCGATGTGGTTATACCTTATTAAATTATTCTAAACAATAAATGAATGTAAATGGCAGGGAGAGCTAAATATGAAAATACTTCATGTATTAAAAAGAGAGCCGTCAAAAACGGAAACCGAAATTATCGATATCCATTCCAAGTCTTATGATACAAGCGTTATTAGGCTTTACGAAGACGGCATCGACTATAACGGCTTCTTAAAGGATGTATTTAAATATGACAAGGTATTTTGTTGGTAGTTTAAAAGATTATCATTATAATATATAGTTAATATATATATTATAATAAATTTAATGCAATACTACTAAAAAGGAGTTAAGATTATGAAAAAGATTATTATCTTAAGCGTGATTTTCTTACTTTCGTCAGCGGCCGTTTCTTATGCCGGAAATTTTAATCAAGTGTTGGCGCAAAAGGCTTATGAAGCGCTGAACCCTCATAATGTCGGTCCAAAACCGAACGCCGTCGGAGTGGTGGGCGTCCCCCAAATTATGGCGCCGGTGCTTTACAAAGAGTATGTCGTAGAACACAACCCGAAACACTATTTTCTTTTAGATGTAAGAGAGCATGCCGCATTTGTGAAAATGGGTCATATTGCCGGCGCCCATAATATTCCCCTGCAGGTGCTTTTTACTCCAAAGTATTTAGAGATGCTTCCAAAACACCATACAATTATCAGCATCTGCTATGTCGGGCAGTGGGAATCGATGGCTGCATCGCTGTTAAAGGTAATGGGCTATAATGTTAAAATATTAAGATTCGGCATGTCTTCATGGAATCCCAAAATAGACTTGCTTCACCGGAATAAAGTAGTATTTGGAGACTTTCCCCTTGTTCATTAATTTAGAAAGGGACATATACAATCTTATGTGTTTATGTTATACTGTTAAAAATTGGTTAATATAAGTACGATTATTATTAAAATTAATTCTAAATCAATTAAAAAAGGAGATGATCAATACGATGAAAAAATTCATTATCAGTACTGTTTTTACCGCCGCCGCAGCTTTTATATTCATGGTCAGTTTTAGCATGGTTTCGGGCATAAATAACAGTTATGCTTTGCAAGGCAGTCATTTGACGGGCAGCGGTAAGATAACGGCTAAAAAAAATTCAAAGACTAAAAATGACGAAAATAAGTCAAAAAAGAAATTAAATAAAATGGGCGCCGGTTGCTTATAATCATTTATAATCTTTATTTAAACCTGCCCCACGGCTCTAATTAAAGTTGAAAAGCTCCGATAAAATTATTTATCGGAGCTTTTTGTTTTTTAAAGAACTTACTCATTATAACTAACGGCTTAATATAAATTATACCAAAAATTGCCGATAGAGATTGTTAAACATATTGCAATGCATTAAGAACACTGGATTCCCGCTTTCGCAGGAATGACACCCAACGGGTGAACTTTTAAAATCCCTCAAAGTCATTCCCGCGAAAGCGGGAATCCAGAAAAATAAATTTCTATCGGCAATTTTGAGTTATAATTATTTATTGATTTTTTAGGCGGTTATATTATATAATTTATTTTTTTCAAATTAAATAAAATTAAAACAACATTAACATTTACAGTTACAGTCCCTTATTCAGGAGGCAATTTTTAATGAAAGTTAGCATAATTGGAGCAGGCAGGTTGGGAGCAACTCTGGCTTACACTCTAACTCTTAAAGATATTGTGAGAGAGGTTACCTTAATCGATATTAACCACAATTTATCGAGAGGCGAAATGCTTGACATTTCCCATGGAATATCGCTTACAGGATACACAAGGGTTAAAACTGCGGATTACGATTCGGTCAAGGATGCCGATATCATCGTTATAACAGCGGGGATTCCCAGAAAACCCGGCGAATCGAGGCTTGATTTAAATAAAAAAAATGTTCATATATTGAAAGATATTGTCGCCAACATAACCAAATACAATAAAACCGCTATTCTATTCGTTGTTTCTAATCCCGTTGATATAATGACCTATGTTACTTATAAAGTTTCCGGTTTCGAAAGAAAAAGGGTATTTGGCATGGGGACAATGCTTGATACGACAAGGCTTCGTTCCGCCATAGGCTCATATTTCGATTTAAATCCCAAAGATGTCGATATAATGTTTCTGGGGGAACACGGAGATAGTATGACGCCGGTATTTTCTCTTGCAAGCATTAACAGCGTACCTTTGAGCGCAATTCCAGGTTATAATAAAGAAAAGCTTGAAGAGATAGCCGAACATTCAAGAACCTGCGCCGCCGAAGTCATCGCCCTTAAAGGCGGAACAATATTTGCCCCTGCCGTCGTAATGGCCGAAATTATCGAATCTATGGTAAAAGACAGAAGGCAGATAATGCCGCTTTCCGTTTATCTTGAAGATTACTACGGGATTGACGGAATATATACCGGCATTCCAGCTATTCTTTCGAAAGACGGTATAGAAAAAGTAATAAAGCCGCCGTTAAATGAAAAAGAAATAGAGGGGTTAAAGAAATCCGCATCCGTAATTCAAAATGCGATAAAAGACCTACGAGACGGCGGATTTATAGACTAACCGCCGGCACTGACGGATTTCAAAAGCAAGCCAAATACCCGATATATATATCGTTAAGCCGGAAAGATATTTTCTAATAATGGATATGTTTAATACCTGCCGCTTGTAAGCACACCTAATACGCCTTTATTGCTTTTCGTTTTAGTTTCAATTAACGATGTTATTTTAAAACTGCCCGTATGCATCTGCAAACTGTAAATGTTTAAATATACGGCATAATCCCTCATAAGACGCAAACCCTTAAGAAATCTTCTGCCAGAGGACATCATCCCGATATAAATATGTCCATCGCGAACCGTAATGGATTGAACATAAGTTAAACCAAATCTATGTATTGACAAAAGATACAATAAATTTGAAATATTTACCTGATTTTTATTTACCTGTTTAAAAAAAATAAGGTTAGTCTTAACTTTGTTATATCTTAATGTATCCCCTTTTAAATTTAAACTTAATCTGCTTAAAATGCCATTATATTTTTTTGATGAATTTACATATGACAGATAATAAAAATACACCGAAAGCCATGTGATAACGATAAGAGTGATAAGCAATATGATTATAAATAGGCTTAACGCATCCCGTTCTTTTTTATTTGTATTTTTATTAAAAGGAATATTCCTATCGTCTTTGAAAAGTTTATGCAAATCGGACTCGCTAAGTTCGGTCATATCATTTGTCCTCATTAAATTTAGTTATTATTTAAATCCCGTTTTTTATATTTATCGGAATAATTTTCCTATTGCTAAATATAAATTTTTGCGCTTCGAGGTTTTTTCTTATGTTTTTTTCTTGAATTTTAATAAATTCTAATGTAAAATTTTACAATATCCCATTCTAAATAACAAGCCTATTTTAACGATATATTATGCCGAAGTGGTGGAACTGGTAGACGCACCGGACTCAAAATCCGGCGGGAGCAATCCCATGGGGGTTCGATTCCCCCCTTCGGCACCAACTTACAACCCCTTTATTTTCGACATATAATGCAACTGCTTCCTTAAACCCAAAATTAACTAAAAATACTATAATTTTGCCCTCAAATACTGCTTGGGCCATTCTATATTAACGCCGAGCTTATAAGCGGCGTGTAAAGGCCAGTAAGGGTCTCTTAACAACTCCCTGCCCATCTCGACCATATCGGCAGTTTCCGAACTTATTATAAAATCGGCAAATTCCGGCTTTGTAATAAGCCCCACACCCGAAACCGCAATCCCCGCCTTTTCCCTAATCTCTTTTGCAAAACCAAGTTGATAGCCAAAATATATATTCATTTTTGCGGTTGGCGAAATTCCGCCCGAAGAACAGTCTATAAGGGATATTCCGCTCTCTTTTAACATTTTAGCTAATATTACCGCTGATTCTATGTCAAAACCGCCTTTTACCCAATCGACCGCAGAAATCCTCACAAAAATAGGTTTGTTTTTTGGCCAGTTTCCGCTTTTTATAGCTTCTATTATCTCCAATAGCAGCCTTGCCCTGTTTTCAAGGCTTCCGCCGTATTTATCCTTTCTTTTATTTGAAACGGGGGATAAAAACTCGTTTATTAGATACCCGTGCGCCGCATGTATTTCTATGACATCAAACCCCGCCTTATCGGCATTTTTTGCGCCGTTTGCAAAATCTTTTACGACCTTTTTAATATCATCCTCATTCATTTCTTTTGGAACGGGATAACCTGTATCAAACGGAATTGCGCTTGGCGCAAGAACCTGCCACGCCCCTTCTTCCTGTTTTAACGGCCTTTCTCCCAGCCAAGGGGCGTTTGTCGAAGCCTTTCTCCCCGCATGCGCCAGCTGAATCCCCATTACCGACCCGCATAACTTGCAAAAATTTATTACAGGCTTAAAAGCCTCGACCTGTTTTTCATTCCATATACCTGCGTCATACGGGCTAATTCTGCCTTCGGGACTTACGCCGGTTGCTTCTACGATAATAAGTCCGACGCCGCCCACGGCGCGGGCGCCAAGATGAGCCATATGAAAATCTCCGACAACCCCTTCTTCTGCGGAATACATGCACATCGGCGCCATCATTATTCGATTTTTCATCTTAATCCCGCCTATTACGATAGGCTCAAAAAGCATTTTCATAATTAATATGCCTCCAATTTACAATTATTTTTCCGGATTAAAATTATTATACCACAATTTTTATTAATTATTCTTTTGCTACGGCTTGAATACATAAAACACGCCGATAAAAAATAGTAAAACTATTAAGGTATATTTTAACCATTTTTCGTTTAAACGCTGAGAAATTTTCGGGCCTAATGCCGAACCCAATATAACCCCTGCAACTGTCACTAAAAGAACTGGGATTATAATATGAACCCCCATTCTGATATAATTTGATACGCTGGTTATAGACGAAATTAAAACCACTAATATGCTTATGCCGGCGGCTAAAAAAACAGGCAGTCCGTTTATATCGGTTAAAAACGGAACAATCAAAAAACCGCCGCCTACGCCGAATATGGAAGATATTACCGCTATTATAAACCCGGCAAAAAACAAAAATGGCGGGCTGACCGAGTAGTTTTTAGATAGACATTCAAAGTCGATTCTCTTAAAAGAAACCCTGCCGATTGACGGCAATTTATTTAAATCTTCAACGGGGGTATCCTTCTGTTTTATTTTTTTTCCTTGTTTCAAAATATTGTAAATCATCAAGCCCGCCACCAGAAATGTCAGGTAGCCGAACAGGTACTTAAAGGATTTAAGTTCAGAAAGATATTCCTTAGAGAACCACGACCCGAAAAGAGCTCCGATTATGGCACCGAAGGCTATGATAAAGCCGAGATAAAATAAAATACTTTTTATTTTTTTAGTCCTGTCCTGCCGCAAGTAAACGGGAAGCGCGATTAACGGCGAGATAATAATTAAAATTTGGCTCATTACCTTTACCGAATTTGCAACCGGGATATGCAAAACGGTTATAAACCCAAAACTTGCAAGTATTCCACCTGCGGCTCCAATCGATGAAAAGATAAATCCGGTAAATATAGCCCATAAAAATGCGATTAAATAATAAATTAGGCTATGCATAGGTATTCCTCCATTTGTAAATTTTTATTTTTATATAAGAAATAAAATTTATTTGGAGAAAAACGAAACTTTTAACGCAGGTATTAACAGGAAATAATATAGGAAGTAAGATAGCCCGGGCAGGTAAATAGTTGACAGGTAATAACAAAAAGGGGGACAAGAAAAAACCATCCTGGTTTCTTGTGTAAAATATTCATCCGCAATCCATATTTAATTAACCTCCTGCTCAATTTATACGAAGCATTGCGATATTATATTACAATTTAATTATAAAAAGCAACGATAGGCAAAAACCCAAAATGAAAATGCCCCGCTTTTTGAAGGCGGGGCAATAAATGCGTTTAAGATTTTGTTTCAATTTTGCAACAATAGCGTCTCTAAATCACTTTGCTCCGAACTCGCAAAACTTTGCATAAGCCTCGCCATTTCAACATAAAATGGGGAATTAGCCCTTTCCGCCACCTCGTCCGCAAATAAGTTTATCCAGTTTTTAATAAATTCGTTAAAAAAGGAAAATTCATTGCTTATAACCTCTTTAAAAGGAAGCTGTTTTTTAACCTGCCCCGGCTGATGCCTTTCCTCGAGACCGACTAAAGCGGCCATAAAACCTAAAATATAAGAAATATGGTCAGCCCGTTTTAATGATACCTCGCTTGCATCCCTTAATGTAAAATTTAACTTTTTATACAAAAGTTCAAGCTTGTTTACGAGTGCAACACCGCCCTCGTCCACACCTTTCACGTCCTCAAGATTAATCCTCTCCGATTTGTTGCCTAAATAATAACTGATATACGGAGGAATAAATCTGTCATTTACGGGAACCACAAAAAGCCCTTCAAATTCCCTTTCAACTTCAAAGAATTTATCGCTATTAGAAAGAATATTCCTTATCGTCTTTGTTAATTTCCCTGAAGACTCTTCGTTTTCGCAGACGCCGCTTATGATATCAATAATCTCCCGGGACATAAGGCTTTCTAAAAATTCTCTATCGACCTTTCTTGCAAAAACTCTGGAAAAAAGGTTATAAATCATACTTCTGTATCGTGAAAGTTTTGCAAAATCATCGAAACGGATAAGCTCTTTTCCCATATATAAATACCTCCTTATTTCAAAGTATGGATTACCGCTTCGCCATCTCCAGCACGCATCAAAGACATGCTTTGACAGACGCAGGCCGGAATATCTGCGAAAGCGGTAATCAAGAGTCTTTAAGGCCTTTACGCTTTTTCCACCCTGACCGGCGCATAGTAGTAAACCATAGAGCCGCCCACGGGGTCGGTTAAGACGGTCGTCCATCCGTCTTTAGCCGCAATGGAGTTATCGAGCAGGAATAGCGCGTTCGGATGGACGCCCTGATTCCTTGCGGGGTCTCCCGTATATTTCTTTCCGTTTATATACCACTCTCCCGAGCCGTAAAGCCACCTTCCGAATGCGGTGGGCGCGGTGATTACGCCTGGTCTTATAGACGGCAAAATCCTTACGCGGTGGGTAATCCCCTTTTCGTAAGTGGGGGATATTACCTTTATAGTATCCCCGTCGGATAGGCCTAATTTCCTGGCGTCTATTTCGTTTAATTCCCAGAAGGCGTCGGGTAAAAGCTCCTGAAGCCACGGGTCTGCCATGGTCCTTGATTTTGAATGTATCGGCTGCCTGTGGGTGGAAGCCATTAACGGATATTCTTTCTTAGGGTATAATTTACCCAATAATTCACCCTTCATATTTCTATGGGGAAGTAAAACGGTGGTTCCGTTAAACCTTTCCCCCGTTATAGCGTTATGAGTAGTTGCAACGTCTTCGTTATACAAATTGACGGGGGTTTTGGGTCCCCAGAGGTGTGTTACCCATTTCGGCTTTCCCCACGGGAGGTATCCTGTGTCGTAGTTCTCGAACCTTCCTCCCCTCGATATCACATAGGCAACCTTTGTCCATTCGAAAGAATGGAGCGCCTTAGGATATTTTTTTATGTATTCCTTTACGGACTGCATCTCGTCCGCATTTGCGTTGGGAACGGGTCCAAGATGGACGAAGCCGTTTCCCTTTTTGGCAAGGAAGGTCTTGGGGTCGTAGGCAATATTTGCGGCCATTTTAAGGTAATAGTCCTCCCTTTCGTCAAGGCTCCCTCCTTCGAGGAAGGCGTTTTTCCCGAAGCCGGGAAGGGAAAGAGCCTTGGCGACATCTATCAGGAAGTTCTCCACGCAGATAGGCCTTCCGTCCGGGGTCTTCTCCGTCATAGGCTCTATGACGGGCTGCCTGATGGATTCAAAAAAATAAAGATTTCCCTTACCTCACTGGTATTCCGCTTTCTATAAAGGATATTTTTTTGATAAAAGGTAAAAAAA
>SGBD01000006.1 GCA_004195035.1 Candidatus Acidulodesulfobacterium ferriphilum
TACAATTAATGAATTTGATATTACCGTATCAAAAAATCCTTTTTCAAACGGCAGAAACAAATTCGGCATCGGTTTCAAAGTATCCATAGACGCCGGCGAAAATATTCAGGCTGTCGTCCCTTCGTAAGGAGGGCTATGCCCGTTCCCTGCCACGAATCCCCCGTATCGAGCATTATCGTCTTGCCGTGCCTTTCTTCCTTTATTTTATTAAAGACGGCTGCCATATGCGCGTAACCGCCCATAGGGCCGTACTGATTTGCATGCTTTGCGAAATTATTATATGAACAGAAATAATCCATTGCGGAACCGGGGTTTATATCGTAGTAAAGGTTGAAAGAATCGCCGACAAGGTGTCCCGGCCTGCCGTTCATTGCGCGGGGGCCGATATTGACGGAAGGCTCGCGGTATAATACGGGCTTGAGATGGGCGTGCGAATCGGAGTTCCACATTATGGTAAGGTTGCCCACGGGCTTAAACTTTAAGAGATTAACCGGATTAATCGCGGCAGCGCCCGCGAAAAGAGCCGTGCTTTTTATGAAGTCCCTTCTGGTAATCTTTCGTAAATCCATTTACTATCAGCCTCCTGTTTTTGAAAGTTTTGTATAAGTTTATATCAGGGATGCAAAGATCTTTAAAATCCGGTCTTTACGGAATCCATAATTTGAATAATCTGTTTCGTTACGGCTATGATTGTTTTTTTCTGCTCGGCATTATTCTTAAAAAATCTGGAGAAATAAGAGGGCAGAAATGAAATCATTACGGTGTATTTACCCTCCTTATAAATGGCAATCCTGCAAGGCATAAACGCGGCATAGTTCATATTGTATTTTAAAAGTTTATAGCCGTCCATCAATTTGCAAAAATCGATAACTTTAAGGTCCGGAATCTTGTATCCTATCCCTTTTATGCCGGTGGATATAGGGGCAATCGCAAGAATGCTGTAATTCGCATCTTCTATTCCCTGCTTCAGGTCGAACAGGGCGCTTTTAAAGCTCTTCTTGACCTTGACGATATAAAACGGCCCCTTGGGAATTTTTGTAGCAAACGAGTTTGCGGGAAAAAAAACCGCGATAAAAAAGGATAAACCTAAAATAAACGCCAGACCGGCAACGGGAGGCGTTACAGCAAGCCTTCTTTTCTTCATCTTTACCTCTTGGTTTGTATTATAGTCAAAGTGTAAAAATAACATTCAAAAATTAACTTACAGAATTATAGTTGTAAATTTCCATGACAAACCGACCCGACCCAGTTTTTGCATTAATCACTGCCTTCTGGTTTGAGAATACCCCAAACTATCTCAAAAACTTTATCTTTATAGTCGGCTATGTTGCCTTTAATAACACCATCCCAGCTAGAAATAATAAACCTTATCGCAATTCCGGTTAAACTAATAACACCTAAATTTATATCAATAACCCTTAATCTCTTATTTTTTATTTCAAACTTTAAAAATTCTTTGAGTAAATCAAGGGGCGCAGATGAACAAATGCTCTTTCCACCGGAAAATATATCTTTATGCTTCGTATAAAATGCATATTCCATCATGCCCCTATTAGTTTCAGCCAATATAAAGATAGTGTCAATTATTCCCCTTATCTTATCCTTTGTCGTATTTGCATTTTTAATCGAAAATTCTAATTTTTCCTTAATAAAATTTGATGTCATTTGAAAAAGCTCTTTTGCAATATCTTCTTTGCTTTTAAAATGAACGTATAAGGCGCCGGTGCTTAAACCCGCTCTTTTAGCAACATCTCTTAATGTAGTGTTAAAATATCCCCATTCAATGAAAAGACTCATTGCAGCATTCATTATGTTATTTTTTGTTACGATAGACTGTTGTTGTTTTTTATTATAATTAATCATAACAATGGCTATGTAAAGTTAAAATCCGCCATTCTCCTTTCACTAAAAAAATTAACGGGATATTATTTATGTTATTTCCCGTCATTATAGACTGCTATCTGTATTAGCCTTTGTTAATAGTTATACATAACGGATGTCCGTTATGTATAATATAATATTCTTTTTTTATACCGTGTGTCAAGCTTTTTTATTTTTTTTATTTTTGTGTAAATTTTTTATAAAAAGGCAAATTAGGCTGCACTTATTTCACTTTATTCTTTTTATTCAATTTGATTATTTCATTAAATAATGATATAAATAAAAAAAAGAGATTTCCTTTCCGATTTAAATAAATCCGATGATTTTTAAAAATAAAATAAAATCCGCATATATTTGGCCGTTTATAATTATAATCGCATTAACCGGCATTTTTGCTCTGATTTTGCACGCGAAATTTTTCCATAAGCCGCAAAATATATCGCCGGTAAACAATATCAGTCAAAACAACGGCAAAAAGAATGCCTTGATTATCGGACTGCCTGCGGATGCCACCAATCTTATCGGCAATATGGCCGCCGACGCCCCTACGGCGGAAGTTACCTCTCAAATTTACGACGGGCTCGTAAGATACAACAGGAATTTTAAAATCGTCCCGGATCTTGCAAAATCATGGAAAATCGGCAACGGCGGAAAAACTATAACATTTTACCTTCATCATAATATTTACTGGCAAAACGGGCAAAAATTCACAGCGAAAGACGTGCTGTTCACATATCGTTTAATGGTGAATCCAAAAACTCCAACCCCTTATTCCGCGGAATACCTTAAGGTTTATAAAGCAAGAATTATCGGCAGGTATATTTTCCGGGTAACTTATAAAAAACCTTATGCTCCGGCTTTATCTTCATGGGGACTAAGCATTCTGCCCGAAGCCCTGCTTAAGGGGAAAAACCTTTTAACCACAAAGTTAAGAAGCCGTCCCGTGGGCACAGGCCCTTACGAGTTTTATAAATGGGTTCACGGATATGAGATAATATTAAAAGCAAATCCGCGTTATTTTATGGGGGCGCCCCATATAAAACGGCTAATTTATAAAATAGTTCCCGATTCTTCCACAATGTTTCTGATGCTTAAATCAAACGGCATAGACTATATGGGTTTAACCCCGCTTCAATATAGATATGAAACGGGCGGCAAAAAATTCAATTCACGCTATAAAAAATATATCCATCCATCCTTAAGCTTTACTTTTTTAGGCTATAACCTCTTAGACCCGCTTTTTAAAAGCGTCAAAGTAAGGCGGGCTTTAAGTTACGCGATAAATAAAAAAGAAATAATCAAGGGGGCGCTTTTGGGATTGGGCATAAAATGCTACGGCCCGTTTATGCCGGGAACATATTTTTATAATAAAAATGTTAAAAAATACGGATATAACCCTCATAAAGCCCTGCAGCTTTTGAATAAAAAAGGATGGCGCCTTAAAAACGGAATTCTGGAAAAAGGCGGCAGACCTTTTAAATTTACCATATTAACCCCGCAGGGAAATTCGGAGCGGTTAGCGGCTGCCGAAATTATCCAGCAAAATCTAAAAAAAATCGGCATCAGTGCAGGCATAAGGGTGATGGAATGGACATCTTTAATATCAGAATTTATTATGAAAAAAAGATTTCAAACCGTTCTGCTCGGGTTTACCATTACACCAAACCCGTATGACAACGCATCCATATTTATGGGTTCTAATATCGTCCCGAAGGGATTAAATTTTACATCGTTTAACGACCCCGAAATAGACGGTTTATTCAGAAAAGCGCGCGGGACATTTAATTTAAAAAAACAAAGAAAATATTACTTCGAGATTCAAAGATTAATTGCGGAAAAAGAACCTTACACATTTTTGTATATCCCTTACGCAATGCCCGTAGTAAAAAGGACGGTTAAAGGAATAAAACCCGCCCCCGCAGGCATCGGATATAATATAAGGAAATGGTATTATGCAGGGCAATAATTTTAAACTTCAAGTCCGGCCGGATATTTTAACCACGTTTTTCCGATTAATTTTTTGATCTCCAATAAGCCTACAATGAAAATTGTTGCCGAAAAAATCGTCATTAATTGAACAAAGCTAATTTGAACAAGATTGAATCTTTCGCCAAAAACAGGAATATAAACCGCCGCCATAAGGAAAGTTATCGCTCCCGCCCCCCATATGTCTATGGTGCCGTTTTTCAGTAACCCTAAAGAAAATACGGATTCTTTATCCGAGCGGGAAACGAAAGCTAAAGAAATGTGCGCAAAAATCCAGGCGGAAAATGCAAAAGTTTGAATTTTACCGATATCAAAGCCCTGTATTCTTGCCCAAAAATACGCGGCCATTACGGCAAAGAATAACACCGTGCCTTTTAGCAAGACATCCCGGATAGATTTACCGCCGAACATGTTTTCTTCCGACTTTTGCGGCGGCCTTAAATATATCCCTTTTTCTTCGGGTTCGGCCACAAAACCGGCGGATGCGCCTAAATCCACAAATAGTTCCAGAACAATAATCTGGATTGGCGAGAACGGCAGAGGCAAACCCAGCAAAACGGCGGTAAAAAAAATCAATACCAGGCCTGTTTTTACCGAAAGATAATATTTCACAGCCTTTAAAAGATTGTCAAAAAACTTTCGCCCTTCAAAAATTCCGTGGGTGAGCGTAATATAATTATCATCGGCTAAAACAATACCTGCTGCGTCCTTAGCGACATCCGTCCCTTTTTGCCCCATTGCAATACCGATATCCGCGGCTTTAAGCGCCAAAACATCGTTGATTCCGTCTCCGGTCACGGCTACTACTTCGCCCATTTCCTGCAATATCTTCACTATACGATATTTATGCCCTGCGGCTGTCCGCGCAAAGACGGATGTTTCCTTCAAAACGGTTTTAATATCGTTATCGCTTAATTTATCTAAATCATCGCCGGTCATTACTTTATCTGTTCCAAAAATGCCTACTTTTTCGGCAATATAACCCGCCGTCAAAGGATGATCTCCAGTTACCATTATTGTTCTGATACCCGCTTTCTTAGCAATACCGATAGTTTCTTTTACTCCCTTCCTCGGCGGATCTTCAAAACTGATAAGTCCCGCAAAATCCATTTCTTTCTCCATAGCATCAAAATCAAAATCATTTTGATGGGGACTCAGCCTCTTTGAAGCTGTTGCAATAACCCTTTTTCCCCGGGAAGTCTCTTTCTCCAGCATCGCTTTTGTTTCATTATCTATATAGGAAGATTTTGAAAAAACTTCTTCGGGAGAACCGCTTACATACAATTTAATAACTTCTTTGTCCTTTCTGACGACTGCTTTCGTTTTTCTGTTATTATCTATATTGCTTTGGGCTAAAATTTCACCGGGAGAAAAAAGGAGGCTTTTTTTCACTGCCCTTTCTTTAATGGATTGTTCTATATGGGAAAAAGAGTATTCGGTCGTTGCCCCGAGAGCATTTTTTAGAATTTCGTCTTCTTTTGCCTCGGGATAAATTTTGTCGATATTCATCTTCCCTACCGTTACCGTTCCAGTTTTATCGGTAACAATACAGGTGGCATTGCCAAGAATTTCTGCCGATTTTATTTCCTTGATAAGGAAATTGTGCTTGGAAAGGGCATATGTGCCTAACCCCAACACCATGGTTATGATAATCGGCAACTCTTCCGGAATAGTTACAAAAGCAATCAGAAGCCCTGTTAAAACCATCCTGCGCAAATCCTCGCCTTGCAAAATTCCAACGACGGGAATTAAAATAGAGAAAAAAAGGGCCAGATATACCAGTTTTCCGGCTAATGATTTCATCGCTTTCTGTAATGCCGTCTTAGGCGGCTTTAATTCTTTAAGCGTCGCGGCAATCTCTCCCATCTTTGTCTTTTTGCCGGTTTTTACCGTTTCCGCCTCGCCTTCTCCGCTTATTAATATAGTGCCGGCAAAAATTTCATCCCCCGCAATTTTTCTTTGGGGAAAAGATTCACCTGTCAGGGCGGATTCGTCTATTTCCGCTCCAATCGCTTTTTTAAGCACGGCATCGGCGGCAATCTTTGTTCCGCGAGTCAATACCAGTATATCGCCCGGCACAATCTCTTCCGAGGCAATTTCTTGAACCTTTCCATCTCTTTTGACTTTTGTTCTGGGCGCGGTAATTTTTTCCAGAGAAGCAATGGCTTTCTTTGCGCGAAATTCATTATAAACTTCGGCTAAAACCATAAGAAAAATAATGATAAAAATTGCGAGCGAATCGTGTAATTTTCCCCAAAGGGAATAAAAAAATCCCACCGCAAGCAAAAGCAAAATCATCGGCTCCCTAATTTCATGCCAGACAATTTTAAAAAAACTAATTCTGTCTGCCTTAAAAATTTGGTTATGTCCGAACTTTGCAAGCCTTTCTTTTGCTTCTTGAGCGCTAAGCCCGCTGTCGAGCGATTGATTCATTAAAGCACCGTTATGCCGGCTGTCCGCGAATAAGCCGGATATAAACAATATAAACCGAAAACGAAAAGATTATTTCCGATAGTCTAACCAGATAATTTTTAGTATAATTTAATTAAATTATTCGCCTTGTTATAATATTATACATTAAAAAAACATATAAATATTAAACCCAAATCCCGACTTAGAAACTGTTTTTAAGTATTTTAGTTATAGTTAATTCTGGATTCCCGCCTACGCGGGAATGACGCCCAACGGGTGAAACGATAAATTCTCTTAAAGTCATTCCCGCGTAGGCGGGAATCCAGAAAATAAATTTCTAAATCGGGATTAGGGTTAAGGAATAACCTATGAGTTTCTCCGATACGGGATTGAGTTCCGACGAGGTTCGCCGGCGGATTGAGGCCGGACAAGTCAACCGGACGGATCGTTTCACGAAGCGAACTATTTCCGCAATTATTCGCAATAATATTTTAACATTGTTTGTCGCCATATTGACAGCCGCGGTAGGCGCTTTATTACTTATAGGCGCATACGACGATGCGGTTGTCCTTGGCGCCGTTACGGCGGCTAATATTCTTGCGGGTATAATTGGAGAGCTCCGCGCTAAACGAGCCCTCGACCAGTTGGCTATTCTTATTCGGCGAAAGATTACCGTTATCCGCAACGGGAGCGAAGAAACCATCTGGTTAGACGAAGTAGTTAAAGACGATCTGGTTGTGCTGCGTTCTGGTGACCCCGTTATCGCAGACGGCGTCATCGCAGAGTCGTCAGGCCTCTTTCTTGATGAATCCCTGCTCACGGGGGAAGCCGATTTGATCGCAAAACATAACGGCGATCCGGTATTATCAGGCAGTTATTGTGTATGGGGAGAAGGCAGATACTTTGCTGCCGGGGTCGGCGTGGCTTCAAACGCCGGCGCACTTACCGCTCAAGCTAAAACTTACAAGATATTCAGGTCGCCTTTAGAGCGGGCTATCGGTCAAATAATCAGGGTTCTTATTGCAATTATGATACTGTTATCCTTTCTGATAGTTATGGCTAATTACATTCAGGACTTGCCGGTTGTGGCGAGCATTCTTGAGATAGCGACAATGATCAAGGCTCTGGTGCCGGAGGGTTTAGTGCTGGTTACGACCACGGCTTTCGCGCTCGGAGCCTTTCGCTCAGCCAGACGGCATGTGCTGGTTCAGAAGCTGAATGCGGTCGAGTCGATTAGCCATTTAACCGTACTATGCCTCGATAAAACGGGTACGCTTGGAACAAACCGTCTCATATTCGATGGACTTGAGGTTCTCGATGCAACGCATGGCGATGTAGCCGATCAGCTGCAAGCATTTGTCGGCGCGGTGCGCGAGAAGAACGAAACATTGCGGACAATAGAGGCTGTATTTCCGGGAATTCCAAGTAATCTGATCGATGAACTCCCGTTTTCGTCCAAAACCAAATTAAGCGCCGTACAAATTCTATATAGGGATGAGGAAGTCTCCCTGTGGCTCGGCGCACCGGAGAGTCTTATGCAGGGGCGTGCTGCAAAGGCGCAGGAAGATAAACTTGCCGGGTTGCGCCGTTCGGGATTGCGCGTGCTCGCATTCGCAAGAAGTCAGGCCTCGTTAAAACAGCGGGGCGATTTAAATATTCTCGCCTTCATTATACTGCGTGACGAGCTTAGGCCTAATGTCCGCGAGACTGTCAGTTTTTTTGGGACGCGTGGAATTAAACTGAAGATACTTTCCGGCGACCATCCCGAAACCGTAGCGGCTATAGCGATGCAAGCCGGCTTGAATGTCGCGGACCCGGTTTATGTCGGCGCAGATCTTGATTTGCTCACTCCTGACGAGTTTAAAACAGCGGTAATGCGGGGTCAGATTTTTGGCCGCCTCGTACCGCAGCAAAAACAGAAGATTGTCAAATATCTACAGGAAACAGGTGAATTTGTCGGAATGGTGGGGGACGGGATTAATGATATTCTGGCGCTCAAACAAGCCGACATCGGTATTGCAATGAAGTCGGGAGCGGCGGCGGCATTAGATATCGCAGACATAGTTCTTCTTAAAAATACTTTTGCGCACCTGCCGACACTTGCACGGGAAGGAGATCGTATCATATATAATATCAAACGGGTTGCCAAACTATTCCTGACAAAAAATGTTTATAGCCTTTTCTTCGTGCTTTTTTCCGGCTTTGTCGGGCTGCCGTTTCCGCTGAGTCCAAGATTTATTACATGGATTGATTTGCTCACCGTCGGTACGCCTGCATTTTTGCTAACTTTGATGAGCGCACATGTTCCAAAACAGACGGTCAACGATTTCTTGCGTGAAACACTGGGGTTTTCCCTTATCGCAGGACTGATTATTGCACTGGTCTCACTGATAGTTTACACGGACTTTTTCCTTTGGCAGAACCCGATGGCAAACTACGATAAAACAGCTGCCCTGTCGATAGTCATATTGATGGGTCTTTATATCGTCTATTATGTTACTCCGGTAGAAAGGAAAAGTGATTCTTCGCTGATGCAAAAGGCGGTAGTCTGGGCTATACTGGCGGTTGGCCTGATTTTGAATGTCCTTGCCGTCTATTGGGGCAGGCTAAGCGGCTTCATCGGACTCGTGGCGCTCGATGCAGTTTCATGGTTCATAATCATTGCGGCAGCCGTAGTCGGCAGCATTGCCTTTCATATTTTGCTTAAATCGTTTCGAGGTATATAATTTTATTTTTTTTATTATTTTTGATACAATTGTTTTAAATTATTTTAAAGAGACGCAGGCAAAAACGAAGGTTATTTGGTATATCATTAAATAAAATTAAAGGAACAGTATTTATGAAAAAAGAAATGAAATTAACCCATCTCGATGAAAAGGGAATGCCAAAAATGGTCGATGTTTCTCAAAAAGCGGACACCGTCAGAATCGCTTCCGCCCATGCAAAGGTATCGATGTCAAAGGAGGCATTTAACCTTGCGGTAAGCAAAGGCGGCAAAAAAGGAGATGTGTTCGGAACGGCTAAAATTGCAGGCATTATGGCTGCAAAACAAACCTCGGGGCTGATTCCGTTATGCCATCCGTTGAATATCGAAGATTGCGATATTACCTTTGAACCGGATGAAAATGAAAGTGCGATAAATATAAAATCCACCGTTAAAATATCCGGTAAAACAGGGGTAGAAATGGAAAGCTTGACTGCGGCGTCCGTTGCCGCGTTAACTATTTACGATATGCTAAAGGCGGTCGATAAATCAATCGAAATATCGGAAATTTATCTTATCACGAAAGAGGGTGGAAAAAGCGGATTATACACAAGGATAAAAGAAAAAGTCTGATTTAAAATCAGACACCTTTTCCCGCAATTACGGAAAGGGCGAATATTCCGGTATCCCGAAATCCGGCTCCAGATTAAACATAAGGTTCATATTCTGGACGGCTTGAAGCGAAGCACCTTTGCCAAGGTTGTCTATCACGCTAAAAATCTTTAAAAATCCTTCTTCGCCCTTATTTTTGCCTGCTTCAAATGCTATATGGCAATTATTAGAATAAATAACATTTTTGATATCGCAGTTTTGAATGCTTTCTAATATGGAAACAAACGGGCTGTCTCCGTAAAAATCATTATACAAGGTAAAAATCTCTCCTTCGGAAATACCGTCTTTTAATTTTAAGTATATCGTGGTCAGTATCCCCCTTGCAATGGGAATCCTATGGGGGGTAAATAAAACTTTGAGTGAAATACCGTCTTTATATTTATTATCCTTATTATTCGCTAAAAAAGCGGCGGTTATTTTTTCCTTAATTTCCGGCATATGCCTGTGCGACCAAATATTGTACGCTTTAACGGAATTTTCGACCTCGCAGAAAAGATTTGATAATTTTAAGCCGCGTCCGTCGCCTGAAATTCCAGATAGGGCATCGATTATAACAGGATTTTTTAGGTCAACGGCGTCTTTAAAGAAAAGGGGGAGCAAGGGTAAAAGAGCGCCTGTCGGATAACAGCCCGGGTTGGCGACAAATTGAGAGTTTTTTATTTTTTCATAAAAAACATCGCTAAGACCGTAAATAAACTTAGAATTTAAGCCGGCAAAATTGTGTTTCCCGTAAAATTCTTCATAAATCTTTAAATCGTCAAATCTGAAGTCTGCGCCTATATCCACGATTTTAACCCGATTATTTTTTTTCAAAATATTCGGGATAAGTTTGGAGCTTTCCCCATGCGGCAGGCAAAAAAATACTATATCGGATGATGAGGAGATAGTATCCTCATCGTAAGCGCTAAATAATAGATTCGAAATTGGATTTTTTTTAAATGCGGGCTTTATGAATAAAGGAAAAGCCTCCGAAAGCTTTTTGCCGGCAAAACTTTGGGATGTTATGAAGGATATGGAAACATCCTGCCTTAAAGAGAGCGCGTGGATTAAGTAAATGCCGCTATAACCCGAGGCGCCTATAACAGAGACTTTTATCATTAAGCATTAAAATCTTTACAAGCTGAATTTAAAAGCTAAATTTAATAAAGATTAAACAAGATTTGGCTAAAATAATAATAAAATTATCTTTTTGAAAACTGGAATCTTGCACGGGCACCTTTTTGGCCATATTTTTTCCTTTCTTTCACCCTTGGATCTCTTGTAAGCATCGAGGCTTTTGCAAGAGTTTCCTTTGTGTCGGGGTTAATTAAAAGAATCGCCTTTGCAAGAGCAAGTTTTATGGCGCCTGCCTGTCCGCTTAGCCCCCCGCCGGCAACATTAATATAAATGTCGAATTTATTTTCTATGGGATAAAATGCTAAGGGTCTTGTGGCAATCACTCTTAAACTTTCAAGCGGAAAATATTTATCAAAATCTTTTCCGTTAATCAGAATTTTGCCTGTTCCTTCTTTGAAATATACCCTTGCAATCCCTGCCTTTCTTTTGCCGACCGAATGTATAATGCTTTTTTTTGCCATAATCAGATTACCTATTTATTTTTATTATTTAATTTAACGCAATTAACAAAAACTTTGTATCCCCGCAAAGGCGGGCTGGAACATTGTTTACTTAGCTATTTCAATCTTTACGGGCTGTTGAGCCGTATGCGGATGATTTTCATCGGGATACACTTTAATTTTTTTAAGGAGGGCATCCGAAAGCCTGTTTTTAGGAAGCATTCCCTTTACGGCTTGTAAAATAGGATATGCAGGGTCTTTTTTAACCATATCTTTATAATTATAAGACTTAAGCCCGCCGGGATACCCGCTGTGAAAATGGTATTCCTTATCCGTTGTTTTTTTACCCGTCAACTTAGCCTTTGCGCTATTTATAACGATAACAAAATCTCCGTTGTCGGCATAAGGCGTCCAGTCAGGTTTATCCTTACCCATGAGCTTGTTGGCGGCAAAACCGGCAACCCTTCCCAAACTGACACCCTTTGCATCTATCAATATCCATTTGCTTTCCGCCATATTTATCCCCCTGCGCTTCCTTACTTACATGAATATAATTTTAACCAAATTAAGTGTAGCTTAATATTATTTAATAAATTTACTTTTTTGTCAAGGATTTTTTTGGGTTGGGTTGTTTATCTTGCTTTTACTACCACCAATATTCTGGATATTTTCGGTATTTAGAAAGATTGTTAACGAGAAGCGCCACCATTAAAAGAATAAAAGCTCCCAAACCTGCAGGCATTAAAGCGTAAAGAAAACCAAGCTTGTATATTCCTTTTCCGCCTATAACGGCTATAAGCGCGGTAGCCCCTCCGGGAGGGTGAAGCGTTTTTGTCGCATGCATAAGCATAATCGCGAAAGAAACTGCAACGGCAGAAGCTAAAGGCATACTGATATGCCCGAGCAGCTTATAACTTGCCACGCCTACAAAGCCTGAAAGTATATGTCCCCCTATAAGATTTCTCGGCTGTGCAAGGGGAGTTTTTATCGCGCCGTATATAAGAACGGCGGAGGCGCCGAACGAACCTATAAGCAGAGTCAGGTCGTACGGATTGAAAAATTTTGCCGATAAATATGCAACTACGCCTATACCTATAATAGATGCGAATCCCGACCAAAAAATTACGTGAAAGCTTACGCCGGTCGGACTCTGCCCTCCGCCTTTCATTCTGCTTACGTATTCCTTAAACCACATTTTTAAAATCCTCACAGATAACTTAATTTACTTTGTAATTTTAATTTTTCCCGATATATTTTATTATATCGGTCATAGATATTACCCCTGCCAGTTTTCCGTCTTTGCCTATAACCGGCATACTTTTTATTCTCTTTTCGTTAAATATTTCCGCCGCCTTTTTTATGCAAGTATCTACGGATACGGTAATTGCCGGCGAAGTCATTATGTCTTTAATATTGTTTACGTCTATAGTCCTGTGAAGATGCGGGGTAGGTTCGCCGATAAGATGCCTCACCACATCTCTGAAGGTATGTTTCTTTACGACTCCCGCGCTGGTTAAAATATCCGAATCCGAAATAAACCCCGTAACAAAATTTGCGTCGTTAACTACTGGGGCGCAGGTTAAGCCGTTTTCCGCAAGTAAATTCATCGCCGAATTTATACCTGAATCCTCGGATAAGGAAATAAATTTTTTGGACATCACCTCCCCCACGGTAACACTGTGAACCCTCTCTATCGCTAAGTCGAATGCATGCCTGTAAATCTTCATAAAATCGTCGATAGTTATGTCTATAAAGGTTTTGTGTTCTTCAAAGGCTTCTCTGATGTCTTCTTCCGTTATTTCGACACAGTTTTTCTCTTTCTTTTCTCCGTTTTCCATAATGATAATGTAAATTTGATTAATTAAATTTTTATTAAGTTATAATATGCGGCATATAAAAAATATGTGACTTTTGTCATATATTAAATTCAAAAATTTATTTCGAGCAAAACTCTTTCTCCAGAAATATCTTTTAAGTTTTTAGCCTTATACATTCTTACCGCCCCAAAACTGCATATATCCTTACACAGGTTGCATCCCGTGCATAAAAACGGCTCCAGTAATATCTTGCTTTTTTTACGGCTTAAAGCGCCTGTCGGGCATAATTCCCAGCAATTTCCGCAAAAAACACAATTTTTATTTAGTTTCGGAAGCCTTATATTTAGCGGCGACACTAAGTCTTTATTGTTTTTTAAAAAAAGAAAGATGCTCCTGCGCTTCTCGATAAAAAGTTTATTAATTTTTTTATCGTTTTTATCGCCCAAATCTATATAATTAGAATAAAGCTCGGAAAAAGGCAAATCGTCGACGGATAAGTCCTGCGCAAATTTTTTCGCGTTATCTTTAATACCTTTAATGGAATTTTTAAAAAACTCCCTTCTGCCCAAACTTTCATTTTTACCCTTACCGCCGTCATTTTTACCGCCTGTTTTTATGCCGTCTTTCATCCCTCCTGTTTTATTATCGTCATTTTTTAAGGCATCCAAAAATGAACGGGCATCGAACTCGCTAATGTTTATCTCTTTGAAATTTTCCTCCGCATTCAAAAATCCGGCTATTTCTTTTATCCTTTTAATAGTTTTGTTATGAAAATAGCTATATTTGCACGAATCGCAATCCCCCGTAATAAAAAATAAATTATTCCCCTCTTTCAGGCAGGTAATTATATCTAAGGTATCCGCCTCATAAATACATTCGGCCTTATCATTAATTTTTTCTATGTTTGTTTTGGAGCAAAAATAGTATATGCCGTCATTTACCGCCAGATATTTTTTTGGCTCTTCTTCTGTTTTTTGTTTAACGCCGAACACATAATTGGGACACATATAAAGGCAGGCATTGCAGTTTGTACAGCTTTTAAGAATTTGAATATCGGTATCGGTTATTTTTATCGACAAATCGGGGCATCTGTCTATACATTCATAACAACTCGCCATCGGGCTTTTCAGCCTGACGCAATAATCCGGGCTGACGGATATGCCGCCGCTTCCGCTTCCGTTATTTAAAAATTTTTCCAATAAATTAAAAAAGCTTAAGGGATTCATGGTATTTAAACGCCTATTATCTCTTTTTCAATGAAACCGGCGATCTTTTCGGTATCGTTTATATTTATTTGGGGTATTTTTAAATCTTTAATAAAATCGTCCCCGCAAACAAGAATCAAATTAGGGTCGTTTTTATATTTAATATCCATATCAGGAGAAATTTCTTTTCTTAAAAGTTCTATCTTGGGTATATTTAAGTCCTTAAACCCTTCTATTATAACTATGTCGGAACCGCCGAAAAATTTTAAGACTATATCTTTAACTCCGTGCGGCTTTTCCGCCTCCTTTACATCGCTAAAAAAAGCCATTTTTTTCTCCGAAAGAAGCATGGTTGAGTAGGCGCCCGCGTTTTTATGCCTCCATGAGTCTTTTCCCTGAATATCGGCATCGAAATCATGGTCGGTATGCTTGAGGGATGAAACCCTGTAGCCCTTTTCCGCCAGTATTTTTATTATCTTTTCGATTAAGGTAGTTTTGCCCGTACCCGATTTGGCGATAAACGAAACGATTTTAGGAGGGGGTTCCGCGTTATTAATATTTGCGTTATTTTTTGCCATAATCTTAGTTTATAACATTAGTTTCAGGCGAAATCCCTCTCGTCTGTTATCGTTTTTAATATGCTTACCAATTCTTTTTCATTTTGGGCATTATTGACCCCACTTCTTAAACCCTTTGATCCCTTAAATCCCCTTAAAAAACTGTACAGATGAGGCCTGATGAGTTTATGCCCTCTTTCTTTTCCGTAAAACAGGTTCATTTCTTCCATAAGCTCTATAATTATGTCTGTTTTTAGCTTAATATCGATTAAATATATTTTTTCCGGAAGAGTTCCCGCGTTCAAATATTCCGTAAATATCCACGGCTTGCCGATTGCGCCCCTTGCAAACATAATTCCGTCGGCAGAGATAAAATCCTGTATCCTCAAGGCGTCATTTATGGTAAAAATATCGCCGCTTGCATATACCGGAATAGCAATTTCTTCCTTAAGCTTTTTTGTCAGCGAGTGGTCTGCCGCTCCTCCAAACATAAGCGACCTTGTCCTCGGATGAAAAAATACCGCATCGACGCCGTATAATTCCGCAGTTTTACCGATTTCCAAAAAATTGACCGAATTTTCATCAAATCCGCTTCTGATTTTAATCGTAAAGATAGAATCTTTAACTGCCTGCCTGACGGCTTTAACTATAAGGGAAAACAACTTTACATCTTTCAAAATTGCGCTGCCCGCCCCTGTTTTCACAACCTTTTTGACGGGACACCCCATATTCACATCGATAACTTTAAAACCGTTATCGGCCGCCTTTTTTGCGGCTTGAGCCAGAATAACGGGGTTGCTTCCAAAAAGCTGGATACCGGTTTTATCTATGTCGTTTCCGGCTTTAAGCAGTTCCAGCGTCCCTCTGTCGTTATGCAAAAAACCGTCGGCGCTTATCATTTCGGTAAAACAAAATTCCGCTCCGTATTTTAATGCCATTTTCCTGAAGGGATAGCCTGTTATCCCGGCCATGGGGGCAAGAATAGAACTTCCTATATGTGGATTTCCGCCTTCGCGGGAATGACAATTTTTCATTTTATATAATAAGCAGCAAATAAATATTAATTAGGAAAGCTTGCGGGATTGTCCTGCGGATATAAGCTTACGGCATAATTAAGGTATTTTATAAATTCTTCTTTTGTAGGCGCTTTTCTGATTCCTATGTTAAAAACTTTCCTCTTTTTTTCGTACCATTTGCCGAAATCTTCTTCGCTAACATCCCTGACCTCTAAGAGCAGCTGTTCTATTATTATGCTCAATCCCGTTTTATTGTCAAAGCTTGCGCTATTTTCATCCATAAACTTTATCTCCAATTTGTTCTTGAAAACTCCGGCAGGTCTTCAAAATCACCCCTTATAGCATACCCTTCGTTTATATTATATATTTCAAATTCGTTATCTATAACAAAGGAATATATATTTCCGTTTAAAAATTCATCTTTATATTTAAGACATTTTAACCCCTGCCTTATAATAGCCGATAATATTCCGCTGCCGGCAATATCTCCGAGTAAAATTGCCCCGACTAATACCTCTCCGTCATAAACAAGCTTTCTATATACCTTTTCGCCGTCCTGAAAAATATATACTTTTTGCGACTCGTTGGCAGGATTTGTAAGGCCTATAGTTACTATAGGCAATCCGTATATTTCAACCGAATTTAGCCCCATCCCTCCCGGATATTCCCTGTAAACCCCCGCCATATTTGTGCCCGCCACCCTTCCTTCTTCGCACGCAAGCGGAACAATGGCAATAATGTTCGGGCGTTTATTAATAACATCGTAAATAACCGCGGCATCCCCTCCGGCGTAAACATCTTTTACGCTTGTCATCATTGTTTTATCGACAATAATACCTCTGTCTATCTTTACGCCGCTTCCCTCGAGAAAACCTACATTGGGCCTGACGCCGACGCCGACCACGACAATATCCGCAACAAGTTCTTTCCCGCTTTTCAAGATAACGCTCACAGGGTTGCCCGATTCATCCAGATTGATTTTTGTAACGGTTTCGCCAGTTGCGGTATCGATTCCATTCTCGTTTAACCTTTTTGCCGTCATATTTCCGGATATTTCATCTAATGCCAAACCTAAAACGCGGGGTAAAAGCTCCACGATAGTAACATGAAGTCCTAACCCCCTTAAACCTTCCGACGCCTTTAAACCTATTAATCCGCCTCCGACAACGATAGCTTCTTTATGTTTAGCGGCTTTGGCCGCCCTTTCCATTTTTTTCGCGTCATCGAACCTTGTAAATGTCCCCATCATAGGGGACTCAGGATTAAATCCCTCGGTCGGCGGAACAAAGGGGGTTCCCCCCGGTCCGACAAAAAGTTTATCGTAGCCTAATTTAGTCCCATCCTCGATAATAACCTCTTTGGAGGCTGTATCGACAGAAACTACTTTTTTTCCCAGCATCAGTTTAAAATTGTTCTTTTCGTAATAGTCGTCATCTTTGTACCAGATGGTTTCATCCGTTGTTTTTCCTTCCAAATAGTAAGAAATTAAAGGCCTCGCGTATGCCCTATAATTCTCATCCGATATTATCGTAACCTCTCCTATTTTATCGAACCTTCTTATAGCATCGGCACAGGATAAACCTGCGTACGAATTTCCAATAATTACATATTTCATAATCTAATCCCCTTTTTTATCCTTTTATGTTGGATTTTATATACGGACCGTAAATTTTTTTTGCTACCATAAGTCTTCTTTCGTAAGAATAGTTTTTAATCCCGGTTCTCTTTAAAGCCCCTTTTTTGCATGCTTCTACACATTTTGGAGTATCTTCGTCGGCACATCCGTCGCACTTTGCGGCAAAATGATCTTTCCCTACCCTTTCAATCGCCCCGAACGGACATGACATCACGCACATCCAGCATCCGACGCATTTTTTATAATTAGTAACAGTCCAGCCCGTTTCCATATCCTTATATCTTGCTCCGGGCATGCAGGCATCCACGCATGGCGCTTCCTCGCAGTTATGGCATATTATCGGAAAAAATTTATCGGCCTTTTTCTTTATATTAATCCTTGCCCCTGCGTATTTAGAACCATATTTCTCTCTCATATGCGTTTCGCATGCCTTAATGCAGGACATAAATTCCTCGCCCTCGCAACCGTTGCATTTTGAGGGATAAAGCATTATTTCGATCTGGTTTTTCTTGAGATCTTCTTTTAGGTTGGTAAGTTTATTTTTATTCATAAAAACCTCTTATTATATTATTATAATGTTATTATATTCTTCAAATCCGGCAATATTTTTATTAATTTATTGCCCATAAAATTTAATCCGTTTTTAAGATAAGCGGCGCTGTCCTTTTTAAAAAAACCGATAGATTTTTCAAAATATATATAATTCTTTGTTGTAGCATAAACCCACCAATAATATAGCGCCTTTGCCATAATACCGTAAGGTATGTTTTTAGGGTTTTTAACATCAAAAAATTTGTTTACTTTTTTAATTTTAACACTTTTTGCATTATCTTTCATTAAAGATTTATTATATGCCGAAAATACTTTTTTACCTTTCGCCATTTTATCTAAATCCTGTTTATTATTTATATTTATAAATATATAAGGCGGCAGATTTGGGCTATTTTCTGCTATATCCAAAATGGAATAATAATACACGGACGGCAGAAGTCTTAAAATATTTATCGCATCGTTAAACAAAAAATCATCTTTTAGACCGAGAGAATAATTATTGAGCAAGTCTAATATATGAATAACATCCTTTCTTTTATAGCATGCAAGCAAAGGTTCGACAACGGAATCCGGCCACAGCGGCACAACAGCCCCTGCCTTCTCTGCTTTAGCCTTGCTTATCAGCGCCCTTGCAGCCTCCGTATTAAAAAACGGGGCATCGCACTCCATGACCAAAATAAATTCGCCTGTCAGACTCTTAATGGAACTAAAAATACCCTTGACGGGACCCCTGAGCCCGCAATTTATATCATCGGAAATTAACTTAATATTAAATTTTTCTTTTTTATTTTTTCCGCATCTTTTTTTAATTATTTTATCCACCGCCAAGCCATACTCTTTTTTTTGTATCTCTTCCCTGACGGATATAACTATATCGGCGCTGACATCCAATGCGACATTTAATGCCCTTTCAATAAATGTAAGTCCTGCAAAATGAAATAGCGCCTTATTTTCCCCAAACCTTTTGGATTCGCCGCCCGCAAGAATAAGGCAGCTTAATTCCTTATGTTGTTTAATCATTTCAAATCCAAACGCAATTTTCCGCGTTGACCGTGTCCTTCGCTGAGTGTAACCTCAACATAGTTAAGCGTTTTAAATAATTCGTCTTCCTTCAGATCGCGGGCAAGCTCTTGAGCGAAGTAAACCGTGAGGTCTTCGATGTTCAGAGACGGGATTTCGATTTTAAAAATATCGGTTTTAGGAATCAGGTAAAGCTTATTATTTATTTCTATCCTGTAATGTGAATCCTTGTCCTCAATACGCTGAACACTTTCGGGATAATTTGCAACCAGAATTCTATCTTCAAAAGCAGCGCATATTCTTTTAGTCACGGCTTTCAACTTATATAAATGAACAATCCTTCTTTTATCGTCAAACTCGCCGTCAACCAGAACATCGACATAATGAAAATGGGGATGTATCCTTGAACAATCGCCTTTTCCCGGCACGATGTGCATGCATTCGAATGTTAAATCGGCCTCTTTCCCGATTAGTTCTACTATCATAGTCTATAAACCTCTTAAATTATTCATAAAAAATCTTTTAGTAAACAAAAAATCTGGATTAACGCTTCGCTCTCGGCTTTTCAAGCCTCGTGAAGTCTTTTTAAGGACTTTCCTGCCTTCGCAGATATTCCCGTCTGCGTTTATCAAAGCATGTCTTTGATGCAGACGGGAATGACAATCTAAAATTATTCATAAAAAAAATCTTTTAGACAGCCGTTTGGAAGAAGCCTTAAGCCTGAGCATCTACCGCTGGAAGATTCGCGCAAATTTTTTATGTTTTTGCAAAGGGTTGCTTTAATTCCATTTATTTTAAAAAACTTCCTGTCGTTTATTTTTTCGGCATTAAAATCTAAACCGATTTTTCGTAATGTTTTAATCGGGTCGGCATAATATTTTCCGTAAATATCTGCCGTTGTTTTATCCGATAATTCGATAAACTGCAAGTCAAATTGATTTTTTGCGCAGTAATCTATCATGTTTTTTAAGCTTCGTTTATTCGTATTTAAACCCTTTAACAGCAGGTTATCTATCTCGACCCTGTATCCGTTTTTTTTTAAAAGATCAAGTCCCGATAAAACATCGTTAAACAAGTTTTTACCTGTAATGAATTTATAATTTTCTTCATTCAGCGTATCGAGGCTCACCGATATTTTGCTTATTATGTTTGGGCTTAAATCTTTTATTCTTTTTTTTATAAGCGTTCCGTTAGTCGTAATAAATATGTCTATGTCTCCGATATGCTTCACGCTGTATAAGAGATTCTTCAAATCCTTAAACAAAAGCGGCTCTCCGCCGGTAAACTTTACCTTTCTCAACCCATAATCTTTTACCGAATATATCGTGTTGATTATGTCCCCTGTTTGAATAACCTTAAGGCTTTTTGACGAAATCCCCTCGTTATGACAATAAAAACACTTCTCGTTGCAATTACCCGCAAGAGATATTCTCAAAGAAGGTATTTTAAATTCGAATTTACCGGTTTGAAATTCTTCTTTGCCTGTAAATGTCCTGAATAAAAACGGTCTCATTTTTACCTGATAATATCGTAATCGTTTAATGTGACTTCCACAGTGCTTCCAGCCTTAATAACGGTTGTATTTTCATCCATAACAAAACTTCCCGCCGCCTTGATCATGGGACTTAAAGACCTTGCCGCTGAAGGGGGTTTGGGAGACGGTATAACGGAGGCAAGCAAAACGCCTTCCTCCTGAGCTATTTTAACCTGAAAATATTTCCTGACGCCCTCTTCGGATGACGCGTCCTCCGTAAGTTTGGCAAAAACCGCAGGATATTTTTTATAAATATTTTCGCTATTCATCATCTTTTGCATATACGGTCTTACAAAGATATCAAATGTTATTATAGCCGAATACGGCCAGCCTGCAAGAGCAAATATAGGCGTTCCATAATTTAAAACCCCAAAAGATGTAGGCTTGCCCGGCACAAGCCTGACTCCGTGAAACAGAAGTTTTCCAGTCTTTTCGATAGCGGACGGCATCAAATCGTAAAAGTTGGTAATTTCTTTATTTTCTAAGACTAAAAAACTGGCGCCTGTGCCGCCGGTTGAAATTATCAAGTCATATTTTTTGGATTTATCGGAATAGGCAAGGGTATCGATTAATTTATCTAATTTATCCTCTATCGCTCCGATAACCTCTGGAATACCGCCGGCATCTTTAATAAGGGATTTAAGAACCGTCGTATTTATATCATAAATTTTGCTGCCGCTTATATTCTCGCCGGGGGATGCCAGTTCATTTCCGCCGGATAATATTCCCACTACGGGTTTTTTGTAAACGGAAACATATTTCAACCCGATGCCGGATAGCGCCGCAATATCGCAAATTCTTATCTTATGTCCTTTTCTAAAAAGTAATTCTCCCGCTTTAATATCGTCGCCGACAGGAGATATATAGGAACCCTTTTCTATTTTTTTTCTATATATCATTTGTCCGCCGGAATATTCATCGGCGTCTTCGATCAAGATTACGCTGTCCGCATTAGGAGGGACAGGGGCGCCCGTAGTCACAAAGGCCGCTTCGCCTGAAATTAAAGGCTTTAATTCATCCTGGTAACCGGCGGTGATTTGACTTTTAACTTTAAATCTGTCCAATTTTTTTTCGGAAACATCGGAATACATTAAAGCAAAACCGTCAACCGCAGACCTGACAAACGGAGGGACATTATTCGCAGGAACAATATCTACGGATATAATCCTGTCTAAGCTATCCTCGACGGGTAATTCTTCCGATAACTCTACCCTTTTTATATTCCCAAAGGCTAATTTTAATAAGTCTTGCGTTATTTTACCCTGCATATTTTTATGAATAAAAAGCCGGCATAAAATAACCTGCCGGCATAATAGTTTAATTTTAATCCAAGCTATAGTGAAACAGCGAAATCAAGCTTAATTAAAAGTATGGCTCTACCGCGTAAGTCTTAATGCCTGCTTTTTTAACTAAATTTATTGCCTTTTCTTCATCTTTTAAACCAACGAATATAGTAGCATGATAAGGCGTCACGCTTGCAACATTCCTTCCCACAATATGAATATTGGCTTTTTTTAGAATTTCTTCGGCCTTATCGAAGTCTCCGTTAAGATATTCAACCCTTATTGGCGCGTTATAAATGGTTCCAACAACTCCAATATCTGCCATATAAAATCCTCCTTCTTTTAAGTTTCAAAATAATTAATCATTAAAATTAAAAATCCGGCGGCTACGACACGAGCCGCCGCAAATAATTTTAGCCGACCTTGACGGTGTTTTCCGTGTCCTGTACATTGGAAGTACCCATCGTCGAATGAGGGGTAATAAATCCAAAAAGATGTTCGGTCAGTTTCCTTGCCGTCTTTTCTCTATCGATTGTCGATATCCTGTTTATATTGCCAAACCATAATGCATCGGTCGAACAAAGCGTAACGCATGCCGGCAAAAGTCCTTCGTCAACTCTGTGCTTGCAATAATCGCATTTTGTGACCTTTCCGGTTGCGTCGTTAAACTGGGGAGAACCAAATGGACAGGCATGGATACAGGATTTACACCCGATACATGTATTTGGGTCGTTAAACACGATACCGTCGGCGCGTTTTTGCATAGACCCTGTCGGGCAGGCTTTTACGCAGGCTGCGTCGTCGCAATGAAAGCAGTTCATAGGCAGATACACTGTTTTTAACTGTCCTTTTTTTACGAAATAAGGCCCGACCTGAATGACTCTCATTCTGCGGGGACCTACGGGAAGATTGTGCTCCTTTTTACATGACACTTCGCATGACATACAGCCTATACACCTATCTACATTTACCTTCATTGAATATTTTGGAGTGGAAGATTGAAGCGTAATCCTGGACGCCCTTTCCTCTCCAAGATGAAACCTATCGAATCCGTATTCTGATGACATATCTATACTCCTAATTTTAATTTTATTTAATTAATTTAATCGATGTTTTATATTTTTATAAATAAATTTATAAGAGCCGGGCGGAGGCGGCTTTCATTGCCACAACCGGGCATATTATTTTATTTATAATGTTAATATCTGCGAACATCACAGGAATCAGGCGTACATTCTACGGGTTCTTTGAAGTTTACAAGCTTCTTCCACCCTATGCTAAGCTCATGGTATTCCTTCCAGTGATCCTTCCATTTTCCGACGATAACATTTTTATCCTGAAACTTTGGATCCCAAACCTCCGGGAATTTCTTTTGCAAGAATTCCGTGACCCTTTTGGCCGTCTCATCAGGATTAGAGTCGCCCTTTCTATAAACCCTGCAAAGGATAGCCTTAAATTGTATCTGGCTATAAACAGGATCTTTTATTATATCGTCTATAACGGTATTAATAGACTCGTACGGATGAAAGGGCTGATACCTGTCAAACCCGAAGTTTGCCCATATCCCGTCTTCGGGAACCATCTCTGTAACCCATGCCGGACCCTCTACCCAGCCTCTGTCATTTTCTACGATAACCATGTCTCCATCCTCGATACCCATAACAGCGGCGGTTTCAGGGTTTATTTCGATATTCCTATCCGGTTCGAGTTCGTCGTTCCAAGGCCACCAGTGTCCGCCTTCATGGAAGGACTGAGCAATACGCGTTGTATTTAGCACCAATGGAAACTTTTTGGCCCTTTCTATATTTCCGAGCGGGGATTCCGATCCCTCAACCTGGGTTGGGACGCTATACCAGCCGATTTTTTCCAATGCCTTTGAGGCAAGTTCGATTTTTCCTGACGGAGTTGGAAACCTTTTATCAGATTCGGGATAGTTTTCTCCCTCTTTATACATTATCCATTTTCCTCTTAATACCGCTTCGTCATCCTGGAACACGGCCTCTTTCTTTGAGAGGACAGGCCACATAAGTCCGCCCTTGGGATTTTTTTCAGGATTTAAAACATCATAAGTAATGCCTCTTGTAAGCGGCTCCTGCTCATTAAAGAAGTCGGTCATCTTAATTTCGTTAACCCTTCCTTTATCTGGACCATCTTGATAATAGCCCCATGGATTAAACTCTACCTTATCGAAATGTCCAACCTGCCCTTTAAGCCTTTTTGCAAGACCGTCGAACACATCGATATCTGGCCTGTGTTCATGCTGATAAGGTATTATTTTATTGTGCCACTGTAATAATCTGTTATTGCCGTGATGGCAGATACTGTCGGTTTCCACGGAAATCGCTATCGGAAATGCGACATGGCTGAACATATATGTATGGTTTGGGTATATAGAAAGATGAATATTTATAATATTCCTCTTCATCGCCTCCTCCATTTTCCATGAATTCGGAAACTGGGGCAGATGATCGCCGTTCCATATTATACCTTTAACCGGATACGGTTTTTCATACATCATCGCATTTATTATGGCTGGAACGGAACTGTCCCCCCATGATATTAATTTATCGGTTATCTGAGGCCTTTTAGACTCGGGCAGAACTTTTAAATCGTTTCCATAATTTAGCGGAGGACGACAATTATGAAGCCAGTTCCAACCGCCGCCTTTAACGCCTATAGAACCTGTAAGGGCTAAAAGAGCCGCGATAGATCTGTTTACATTGTTAGAGTTATAAATCTGCGCGGTGCCTAAGTTGCCGGTAACCGATGCAGGCCTTGCGGAACCGAATCTTCTTGCTGCCTCTACAATCATTTCTTTAGGCACATATGTAAGCTTTTCCGCCCTTTCGGGTGTCCATTGAGCGCATTCTTTGGCGTACTCTTCAAATCCGATAACCCATTCATCGACAAATTTTTTATCGTAAAGTTTCTCTTTAATAATAATATTCCCCATTGCAAGGAACAAAATTGCATCCGAACCGGAACGAATTCTCATTCCAATATCGCACTTCGACAATGTTGCGTTAAAGCGGGGGTCAACGCCTATTACAAACGCTCCGTTATCTCTGGCATCTAAAAGATGGGTCATAGTTATTGTTTCCTGAGCCGCCATATTTGTTCCCACGACTAAAATGCATTTTGAATTCTTCCAGTCCTGGGATGGATTCATAAGCCTGCCAAGACCTTTTGCGCCAAAGACATAATTCATCGATACACCGGGACTTTCGCAGCAAATAGGACCCTGTCCGTAAACATTAGGAGTGCCGAATATTTTTCCAAACCTTGCACCCCCCTCTTTGTTTCCAAAGGAAGACCTTCCCGTTCTAAAAACCGTCAAGGCCTCAGGTCCATATTCTTTGGTTAATTTAATTAACCCTTCGGCGGCAAAATCGAGGGCATCATCCCATGAAACTCTCTTAAAATCATCGGTTAACGATTTTCTCATCACAGGATAATGCACCCTTAAGGGGTCATACCACCATTGAATCTGCCCGACGCCTTTTGAACAAAGTCCGCCCCTGTTCTGGGGATGCTCTGAATCACCCATTACATCGACAATCTTGCCGTCCTTTAAAAATATTTTAAGCCCGCAGCCGCTTTCGCACATATTGGTGCAGGTGGAATAACGAACGGTATCGTAATCTTTGGATGATTCTTGCGGACGATGGTCAGGTTTTATTTTCATCAGCCTGTTATCTTTGACGCGCAAAAACTTTTCACTTTTTAACTCCTCAAAATCCATTTTTTTACCTCCATTTTTAGAATTTTTTAAAATTTTATAAGCAATATTGTTAAGTTAGCTGAGCAAAATGACCGCTTCGCTTTCGGAAACCTTCTGCTTCCTCATGAAGTTCCAAAGGAACTTTACCTTCTTTAGTTTCGTCGTTAATTATCAAATCACCGCAACCATCCATGCCGAACAAAAATCCTATAAACTCGATAAGTCCGATTACCGGTGCAAAAACATCGAGGTCCGATAATTCGACGCCGTCCTTAATATTTTTTTCGCACATAGAGCATACCGTAACTATATAATCGGAATCGGTCTCGTCAGCTTTTTGGTTGATTAATTTAAAAAAGGTGCTGATGCTGCCTACGTTTTCAACTCTTTTTGAATGCACAGGGGTAGTGTTCTGTAATTTTTCGCCGCCGCAACATTCTCCGTATAAGTTAACATTTGCGCCGAGAGAACTTAGGATATCTTTTAAAATATCAATTTTTTGTCTGTCGTTATAACAACCTGTATAAAGCAGTATTGAATGGCCTTTTAATTTCCTTGCGGCGTTGTTTAAGAGATTTTTAGATATATCATGGCAGGCGATAATATCGATAAGATGAACAGCTCCCGTAGAGCCGTTCGTAATTTTTTTCAGGTTTGCATTGAAAGGTTTAAGGCTATACTCGGCTTGATTTTCGAACATTGAATTTGAGTTTATTATTTTAAGGGCATCGTTTACCTGCTTAACGCAAACCCTGCAACCCGAATACAAAAAGTCACCGCCTCTCTTCTGTGAAATACCCAGGTTTCTAAGCGGCATTACAACTTTATTAAAAAAACTCGGCTTATAATGGGATGGCGGGGCTCCGCAACAGTTCCATTCAGAAATCAATTCAACTTCAATACCTAATTGTTCGAATATGACTTTTAAATTTTTATTGGGGGATTCTATGCAACCCGGGAAATATGTAATCTTTTTATTCATTTATTCAATAGTATCAAACCCTTATTTTATTTTAAGGCAAAAAATAACCTGAGAATCTACGCTTGATTAAATTTTAAAATTAGATAACAATATTGTAAGGATTATATTGTAATATAAAACGGAAGTTGAAATCAAGAATTTTTTTTATGACCCGAAAAATAAAAATTAGTTTTATTCATGTTGCGGTCAAGAGGAAAATCTTAAAGAAAGGCTTAAATACTACGGTTTAAGGTGGTACCGAGAGGCGGAATCGAACCGTCGACACGAGGATTTTCAGTCCTGCGATGTGGCTTATAACATATTAAAATTATTAATAATGCAATGTGACATATTTTTTATGTAGGGGTTTTTGCAGTATTACCGTCGGAATTTAATTGTAGGCTTCGGCCGGTTCCGAATATCTTGGGATAAAAAATTTACGAGTTTCTTAACTCTTTCAATGGAATCTTGTGTAGAATTTTCGTCCATACCATGCTATTTTCTTTAAATTCTTTTAGTTTTACGGTACCGGGAGTTTTAAGTTTAACAACCCCGCTCTCTACTAATTTTCCAAGTTCTTTATTGGGTGTTCCGCCATAATATTTATCGTCGTAAAATATATATTTAAAAGCATAGTAAAATGTAGCGGCTCTTTCAAGCGATTCTCTAATAATCGGATTGTTTATTATTATAGAAGTTGCTTCCTTGACGGCATCGCTGTTAAGAATGAATTCCCCGAATATATATTTATTAAGGCGATCAATTCCGATAATGCGCTCAAGCGTTATAGGCGCGGGACCGATAAAATCGCTTAAAAAAATAAAATTTATTGACTTGCAACCTTTATTTTTATCTAATATCTTTTCCATAATAATTAATTATAGGATATTTACCGGCGGAATTTTCTTTTAACCTGCCTGTTTTGAAGGTCTTGAGAGAAGGCATCTGGTTTAGGGGTATTTGTTTCCTGTTGTTTCCTGCTCTTTCCTTTTTAAATCCTCAATTTCCTCTTGTATTGTTTTTTTATTGCCAATAAAATCACACTTAATTGTCTTTGAAATATTATTTTTTTTAATTTCACTAATAGGAAGTAACTTAGCGAGTTCAAGAAGTTTTTCTTTATTAACATAACCATATTCTATACAGAGTTTTGCGAATTCGATATCTTTCTCACGGCCGGCAGCATATTTTGATAAAACCAAATCATGGACATCTAGACACAGCCCTTTCACTCCTTTTGTATTTTCGTTTTCAACGGCCACAAGGCGACTTTCCCATCCGAGAGGTAAAATTGCCGTTTCTTTTCCTACCCCATGGGCATAATATCCAAAGGTATCTTCAAAGAACGAAGCTTCGCCTATACTGCCATCGACTAAATCCGCAAGTTCCGGCTTATTTTTCGGATAAACATCCGCCTCCTGGGATGTCAATAAATCAGGTTTAGCTTCAGGAAACTGCCCCAGAATAGATTGGCTTCCTATAACTACTATCTCTTTATCGTTTGATATCGCTCCAGCTGCCCTTATTATATGTTCCAATTGTAAACGATTCATAAATATTTTTTCTCTCTTTAGGCGTTAAAATACCGGTAAAAGGCGTGGATTGCCTTAATCTTGCACTTTCTTCCGTATTAGCCGTTATAATCCTAATAACATTATTTAATCCGCTATCTATAATATTTTCCCATTCTTTAAAAGCGGAAACTTCTACACCCTGCATGCGCCATCTTTTAATATTGTCTTTAGCTTTTTGCAAGAGTTCCGGATTTTGCATAAGTTTTTCGGCAATAACCCTATGCATAACTAAACTGCGTGTATCTATACGATTATGATCGGATACAAAAAGATTGCTTTCTATGTTTTTATCTAATATCTTTTCCATAATGATTAATTATAGCATATTTTTAGTTTACTTTCTCCAGTCGCCTATTCCCCGAATCCCGATTTAGAAATTTATTTTCTGGATTCCTGCGTAAGCAGGAATCCAGATTTACTTAGCATTGGAATATATAAATATTTTCTAAATCGGGATTCGGGTATTCCGTCCCATTCAATCGTTAAATATCCCGTTTTTCTAATTATTATGCAAGACAGGGCCAGCGCAAGCTTTTTGTCCTTCGTCCTGCAGGATATCGATAACGCTTGTTATCGACTATAAATTCAGTCCAGTACACGCTTCCGCGTTTATAAATTCTCATAAAAAAGCGTAGGGGTTTTTGTAGGGAAATTTTGCATAATTTTACCTATTTTTTACTTTTTGCCAAACTGAGTGATTTGCTCGGAAAGGTTTTATTTCAGTGTTAAGAAGTGGTGCCGAGAGGCGGAATCGAACCGTCGACACGAGGATTTTCAGTCCTCTGCTCTACCGACTGAGCTATCTCGGCATATAAATGCTGTCAAAATCACCAACTGTGAAATGGGGATTTAAGTTCAATAATTTTAGCATAAAAAATTTTATAATTCAAACAAAAAAACCGCTAAAGCTATTTTAAAAATATTCCCTTAAACGGATTTGCGTAGAAAAGAATAAAGGTGATTAAAAGCGCGTAAAGAGCCAGAGACTCCATAATTGCCATACCCGTAATCATCCATACTATAAGCTTTTTTTCCATTCCTGGATTTCTTCCCATCGATTCTAATGCCCCCCTTACGGCATTACCCATGCCGATACCTGCGCCGATAACGCCCAGGCCTATTGCAAGGCCGCCGCCTAAAGCCGATAATCCGAAAAATAAACTTTTCGAAAATAAAACAGAATGCGCCGATATAGCCGGTATATGATGTTGAACTGCGGGCGCTTTATCCATGGTTTTCTCGGCAAAAGCCTTAACGCTGAACATAAACACCGTTATAAATGTAAAAATTGAAATAAAATACTTAGACATCTTAGACATTGGGCCTCCAACTATTATTTTATTATTATAAATTTTAATGTTCTTCTTCCAAAGAAAGCGCAATATAAATAATTGCAAGCAAATAAAACACAAACGCCTGCATTAAGTCTGTGAAAACTTGCATGTACATCATTATAACAGGAATTACCCATGGAAGTAAGAACAACAGAACCGTCACCATAAACTCTTCTGCAAAAATATTTGCAAATAGCCTTAACGCATGAGAAAAAGGGCGTGATAAGGCGGACATAACTTCGATGATTATCATTATCGGAGCAATTATTATAAGCGGACCGAGGAATTTTTTTATATATTTTGCTCCATGTTTTTTAATTCCTACGATATGCGAAAGAAAAAACACGATTAATGCCAGCGTTGCCGTTGTGTCGATAGTAGCCGTCGGGGAGGTGAAACCGGGAATGCTGCCGATTAAATTAGAAAAAAGGATAAAGATAGCAAAGGATGCTATTAAAGGTAAATATACGCCGCCTTCCTCGCCGATTATTTCTTTGAGGAAGTATTCGGTCATAATGAATATTAATTCAAAAAAGCTCTGGACGCCGTTAGGGATAACCTTTAAATTCCTTCCGACAAGAAAAGCGGCCAATAATATTAGACACATCACAAGCATAGTCATCGTCCAATATATAGGTATGCCTGGAATACTAATAAGTATAGGTGCCTTTAACATATTCGTACGGTGGTTTCGTTAATCTTTTGCATTAATTAATTTTAATGGGAAAAACAGCCAAAGGATTATCATAGAAACAGGAGTTATCGTAATTCCGACAGCCTCAAAAATAAAATTCGGTTTAATAAATTTATAAGATATTATAAAAAAAAACAAAATGATGAGCAAGTCTTTTATCAAGGACAAATTAATTTTAATTACGCTTAATTTCTTTATATTTCTGAATAAATACATGGCCGTATCGATAAATAAAAAATAGGAAAACCCAAAGCCTAAAAATATGCTTATTAGAGCGTTATTTTGTTTAAAAAACAGTTCCGATGCAATGCCCGCAGTTAAAATTAAAATTAAGCCGATTATAAATTCCCATAAAATTAAGTTAAACTTTAACGATTTTCCATTAAAGTTTTGTATTAAGTTCTCTTTTAATTGCCCTATATATTTCATAAATTCCCGCCGAAAAACCTAAAATAGAAAAAATTACCAAAAAAAGATATTCGTAACCAAAGTATTTATCGATTTCAATCCCTATAAAAATTCCGATTAATACGGAAATTATTAAATTTAAACCTAAAGAACTCATTCTGGCTATCTGCTTAATAAACTCTTTGTCCATTTTTAATTCCAAATAAAAAAGGCATTTACCTGATATTATTATATCTTAATTATATAAGATAATAAAATGGTAAACGCCTTTTTATTAAACAATTATCAAATATTTACGGCAATATTTATTTAAGCGATTCTAAATACTCGGCTACCGTTTTCAGCTGTCCCTGATTTAAGTTATGGTCAGGCATCATGGTTGACGGGCTATGAACCTTTGGCGTATTAATCTGCACTTCGAGCCAGTGCAAACTATGTCCTTTGGTTCCTTCGTTCGAAAGGTTAGGGCCAACCGCCCCGCCCTTGCCGTTAATTGTATGGCAGCCTAAACACCCCTGCGCATCAATTATTTTCATTGCCGCCTTTTTGATATTTGCATTACTCCGGGCAGCCGGTTTCTTAACAGGCTTTCCTGCCTTTTCCGGCGCGGACGTCTTGGATGCCGATGCAGGCTTTCCCCATGGAAGAGAAGCGGGCGGAACCCATTTTTTATGCTCTTTTTCAAGGTGTTGATTATAGGCGATAATATTTAAGGAATCTAAATAATGAACGACTTCTTTGCCTTCGGCAATCGTTATCGGACAGCCGTTTACATCTTTCATTTGATGTAAAACGGTATTTTTCCAATCCCCGTAAGACTTTCCGTTATACCTTTCGACTCTGTTCAATGTATGGCAGATAACGCACTTGTCATGCAGCAGGCTGAATCCTTTTTTAACGGGCCACGGATAAACAACAGGCGGAACATATTTCGTTCCGTTCAAATTCATGGTTTGATATATAATCCTGTTGGTCCCTCTTGCGGCAATCTTCATATAACCCATAACGGGGACATTGACCGCAACGCATAACCCGCTGAATATTAAAAGGATTTGCGGAAATTTTGAAATATTTCCAAATTTGAAATTCGGGGTAAGATCCTTTAGATAATATCCAAGCACTAAAAAACCTGTTACAAAAAGTCCCGCCAGCGATAGATATTTAACCGGCTGCATATTTCCCAAAATGCCTATGGACAAAGGAAGCATCCCGAAGGCCAATGAAACTATTCCTGCTACTATCAGGAAAAGTATCAAGCCCACCGAAACGGTAGGCCTTTTTTTGTCCCTGCCGTTAATTAATTTCCACAACATATAAATATAATTAAGAATAAGGGCGCCGCCCATTGTTCCCATAAATGTGTACATAATCCACTGATACTTGCCGAGCATTATCCTGTTGAATCCGCTATCGGCGGTAGCCCTGAAATGTTTAAACCATCCAAAATATATTATGGGATACATTATTAAAAACATTAAGGTTATAATACTGGCAAATGACCCAAGCCAATCGTAATACTCTTTGTCCGATTGTTTGGAAGAAGCTATATATTTAACTCCTGCCCATAATGCCAGTAAAGCGCCGGACAGGGCAAATATTTCGATATTTTTTTCTATTATTAAAAGCAAAACCATTGGAGTCCTGATAGCGGTATCCGGCGTCGGTCCAATAGTGTAACTTTCGGAAATGGTATAAAATACATCCGAAGTAAAACCAAATAGAAATGCCATAATTCCGATAAATACATTCCATCCGTGATGCTTATTCGATGCCTTGCCGTCAAACCCGTAATAATATACCGCGCCTAAAATCAAAAATGCCAAAAGAAACTCCATCGAATAGCCGATAACCCCGGGCTGAAGTTTATTCATAAGTATCCAGAAATTCGGGATTCCGTCTCTCAATAGACTTAAGAAATAGAAATAGAGTATAGTTTGGACGGTGCCGATTATTAAAGATGCCAGAATGAGGGGTTTTGCAAGGCGGAAATATCTGCCTTCTTTCTTAAATATCCCTATATAATGGGATATAAAGGCTATCGCCATAAACCCCAGCGCTAACCTGTTTATAAATAGATTTACTATATTGATAACTCCTAAATTCATCACATTTACTCCTCTTTTGATTTTATACGGTAGCGGGCGCTTTCGGTTCGCCGCCGATTAATGTTAAATAGACTAACAAAAGGAGAAACAAAATCCCCAGAACCGTCGCTGCCGGTCTTTTAAACGGGCTTCTTTCATGCCCTCTATCGATAAACGGCAACGCAAATAATATTGCAAACCCGATTGTAGGGACAAGGAATGTAGAAAATATAATCAGTCCGTTACCCGGGAAATATTTTAACAATTCCTCGTTTGCAAGAAAATACCAGTCGGCCTCGGGAGCAAAGTTAAGAGCCAGAGGTCTGTACATCGGCCCGATTGCCGCCCCATAGTAAACTGCGAGGAAATAAACTACCGCAAATACCCCTAAAGCTACTATCATATCTTTATAGAACTGATCCGGGAAAAACGGAACCGTTCCATCCGGTTTAATCCATTTATTCGGGTCGTCATCGGATAATTTGCTGTTTTTGTATTCCAGTGCCATACCCTGATGACCTGTTTTTCTTATTAAAAATAGGTGCATCGGAATAAACATAATAACCACAAGCGGCAAAAGCCATACATGAACGGCAAATATATGCTGCATAGTTAAAACGGATGTTTCCGTCCCGCCTCTTACGACAATTCTTAAAAAACCGCCGATAATCGGGGTATGCGATGCGACATTCGTAAGAACATTAATCGTCCACCAGGAGTTTTCGTTACCGATAAGCATATATCCCGTCAAACCCAGAACGACGACAACGGAGAATAGAACCATGCCTGCGACCCATTGAAGCTCCCTCGGCTTTTTATAAGCGCCTGAAAAATATACCCTTGCCATATGAACGAGCAGGAAGAATATCATAGTAAACGCGCCCCATAGATGAATGCCGAGAAGTATATTGCCGAGCAGGACATGGTGTTTTATATAATATGTCGCATTCCTTGCCATCGGAAAATACGGAACATAATAGAACAGTAAAAATATTCCCGTTACGACCTGAATCGTAAAAAGAAACGCAAGAAGGCTCCCAAAAGTATATGCCCATCCCCCTCTTCTCGGTATTCTTTCGCCGTTAAATTCATTTATTAATTCGGTAAGCCCGATTCTTTCATCAAACCAATCTTGAATTTTTTTAAACATTAGATCCCCCTCTCTTTTGGATTATTCAAAAACTTATTTTGAATAAATACGGTATCTTTTTCTATTTTATGAACCCATTCATACAATGGTCTGGGCGGAGGACCTCCGACAACTTTACCGAGAACATTAAACATCCCGCCATGGCACGGGCACAGGAACTTTTGTCTTGCAGGAATCCAGTGTAAAGGACACCCTAGATGGGTACACTGATTTGAGAAGAAATAAAAATTACCGTTAATATCTTTAACTACAACAACCTGCCTTGGAAGAGTATTTACCGACCACCCCTGCTTAACCCTGAAATATACAGGAACAAACTTCGGCGTCAAGGGTGCAATTTTTTGTAAGTCGTTCATGCTGCCAAGTTCAGTCCATACAATATCCCTTTTTTTAAATAACGGGCTTAAAACCACTCCCAGAATAGGAACTGCCACCGCAACGCCTACTATGGCAGAAATTAAACCGATAACAACCGTCATAAAAGTCCGCCTTGAAGGCGACTCTTCTGAACTTTTTGCCATTTTAACCCCCCTTTGGTTTATTATTTAATTAAATTATTCGATTATTCGACTTTACTAATTTATAAAGCTGTTATCATTGCATATTTATCTTATTTAATATGGTTTCTAAACCTTATCTATTTGATATATCGATATATCGGTAAAATTTTAAATACTAAATAAACTTTTTTATCACTATAACCTCAAAAAGTCAATAATTTTTTTAATTAATTTTTTATAAAATTTTATGTCTGCGTAATATTGCCATATTCCGCTTCAACAACGCAAACCGCATATTTATTAAGCCAATCTATTGATTCCAAACTTTGCTTATTGCTGTTTTTTTAATGGCATTAGCCAGATATTTGCCCGTTACCGAGTCATTATTTAAAGCTAAGTCTTCCGGTGCGCCGCACGCCACAATATAGCCCCCTTCATCCCCGCCCTCTGGTCCCATATCTATAACATAATCGGATGACTTGATAACATCGATATTATGTTCGATAACAATAACGGTATTGCCTGAACCTACAAGTAAATTCAGAATATGCAGCAGTTTATTTATATCGTCGAAATGCAGACCCGTGGTTGGCTCGTCAAGTATATACAGGGTTTTAAACTGGCCAGGCCTTGACAATTCTCTTGAAAGCTTAATCCTTTGAGCCTCCCCGCCTGATAAGGTAGTTGCAAGCTGGCCCAGGTTTATATAATCAAGCCCTACATCGATTAAAAACTTAATTTTATGATTAAGCGCGGGTATATTGGCAAAAAATTCATAAGCTTCCCTGACCGTCATATTTAAAACATCATAAATATTTTTGTTTTTATAAGCTATCTCTAATGTTTGTTTATTATACCTCTTTCCCTTGCAGACATCGCATACGACATAAACATCAGGCATGAACAGCATCTCTATCTTTTTTACGCCGTCGCCGCTGCATGCCTCGCATCTGCCCCCTTTTACATTAAAGCTGAATCTGCCGGGGTTATAGCCTCTTGCCCTTGCCTCTTTGGTTCCCGCAAAAATCTCCCTTATCAGCGTAAAAATACCAGTGTATGTAGCAGGATTTGACCTTGGAGTTCTTCCGATAGGAGATTGGTCTATATCGATAATTCTATCGATTAAATCGATATTTTCTATGTTTTCTATTTCAAACCTCTTAAAATCCTTTATGCCGTTTTTGTAATTGGAGACAGCGGCATAAAGGGTGTCGATTATAAGCGTGCTTTTTCCCGAACCGGAAACCCCTGTTATGCAAACCAGATTTTCAAGGGGGATGCGGGCATTTATATTTTTTAAATTATTCTTTTTTGCGCCTTTTATTTCTAAAAAATTCTTATCCTGCTTTCTCCTTGCACCCGGAATATCGACCGCCGCTTTTCCGCTTAAATATTTGCCTGTCAACGACTCAGGATTACTCATAATTTCGGCAGGGGTTCCCTGTGCCACCACATACCCTCCGTTTTTACCCGCCCCGGGACCCATATCTACAATATAATCGGCTTCCAACATCGTAAGCGTATCATGTTCCACCACAATAAGACTATTTCCTTTATCCTTAAGGTCTATAATAGTTTTTAGCAAGCGCTCGTTATCCCTCATATGAAGCCCGATACTCGGCTCGTCGAGAACATACAGCACGCCCGTAAGGCCCGACCCTATTTGCGAGGCGAGCCGTATCCGCTGAGATTCGCCGCCAGAAAGCGTTTGAGCAGGCCTTGATAATGTAAGATAGTTAAGCCCTACATTTACGAGAAACTTCAACCTGTCTTTAATTTCATTAATTAACCTGACGGCTACATTTTGCTCATATTCATTCAAATCGACATCTTTAAAAAATTTTGAGGCGTCCTTAATGCTTAAATTGGCAATATCTATAATCGACATATTATTAATTTTATAACTTAAGGACTCTTTCTTTAATCTAAAACCATGACATTCGGGACAAGCCTTTTCGTTCATAAATTCGTGAGCGTTGATTATGTGGTTAGAACCGTTTATGCTTGCCTCCAGCATTGGAATTATTCCTTCCCATTTTTTTAACCTGAAAGAAGTATTTTCGGTTACGGCATCGTAAAATTTTATTTTATCATCGCCTGAACCGTACATAATTGCATGCCTATCGTCATAAGTTAAATCTTCGTAAGGCGTGTCCATCCTAAACCCGTAATGTTTCGATAATGCGCTTATTATCTGGTTTTTATAAACGGGGCTTGAATTGTTTAAAACGGTTATCGCCCCTTCTTTTAACGACAATCCCTTATTTGGGACTATGAGATCCTCGTCCAAATATTTCGTATATCCTAAGCCGTCGCAAAAAGAGCAGGCGCCCTGGGGGCTGTTAAAGGAAAATGCCGCAGGTTCAGGTTTTCCGTAGCTTATACCGCAATCCAAACAGATAGAATTTTCGGTTAGTATTTCTTCTTTATCTTCGAACTTTAATTTTAGAATGCCCTGCGATAATTTTAAAGCAAGTTCGATAGAATCTGCCAGCCTTTTTTTGTTTTCATCTTTTATAAAAATTCTATCTATAACTAAGTCGATATCATGTTTTTTATTTTTATCTAAGGTTATAGCATCCTCGAGATTATACTCCTTTTTATCTACATATACCCTGTAAAAGCCGTGCTTTAAATATTCCTCGAATTTTGCCTTAAATTCGCCCTTTCTATTAATCGCAATAGGCGACAATATAATTAATTTTTCACCGATTTTGTGTGAAAAAACCGCCTCCGTCATCTGGTCGATAGTCTTGGGTTCTATTTTTTTACCGCATTTATAACAATATGGAACTCCGATACGGGCAAATAGAACTCTTAAATAGTCATATATTTCGGTAATAGTTCCTACGGTGGAACGGGGATTTTTACTAACAGACTTTTGCTCTATGGAAATGGTGGGAGACAACCCCTCTATGGAATCGACATCGGGCTTATCCATCTGCTCCATAAACTGCCTTGCGTATGAAGAAAGAGATTCTAAATACCTTCTTTGCCCCTCCGCAAATATTGTATCAAATGCCAGCGACGATTTTCCCGAACCGGAAAGACCTGTTATTACGACAAGTCTGTCCTTCGGAATTTCTAAATTTATATTTTTTAAATTATGCTGCCGCGCACCCTTTATTATTATTTTTCTTTCCATTTCAATCTATTTTTAGAAATTTCATAAGCTAATTTTATAGATTCTTTCATACTGTTAGAATCCGCTAAATTTTTCCCTGCTATATTATAAGCCGTTCCATGCACGGGCGATGTCCTTACTATTTTAAGTCCCGCGGTTACATTTACTCCCTCATTAAAGGAGAGCAGTTTAAAAGGTATTAACGCCTGGTCATGATACATTGCGACTATCAAGTCGTAACCTTTATATACTTTAGCAAAGAAGCTGTCGGAAGGAAAAGGGCCGTCGATAAAAAAACCGTTATTTTTAAATTCCGTTATAACCGGGGATATAATATCTTTCTCTTCCGTCCCTATCTCCCCATTTTCTCCCGCATGCGGATTTAAACCTAAAACGGCAATTTTAGGACTTCTTATGCCAAAATCGTTTGTCATGGACGAGATAGAGATTTTTAGTATATTTCTTAAAGATTCTTTGGTGATGCTCCTTGAAACCATAGATAACGGAATATGAATTGTCGCAAGAACGGTTATCATTGTTTTTGAATAAAAAAGCATTGCATAGTCTTTTGAAGAAGTTAAATATCCCAAAAGCTCCGTATGTCCGCCGAACTTTGCGCCTCCTTTTATCATCATTTCCTTATTTATCGGGGCTGTTGCAAATCCCGAAATTCTTCCGTCCAATGAAAAATCCACTGCGGCAGAAATAAATGATTCGACATCTCTAGCATATTCGGGATTAATTTCGCCGTATTTCACGGATTGATACGATTTAGAAGATAAATCTATTACATTGATATGGGTATTTTTGTAAGAATATTCAAGGAGAGAGTCCTGCCTGATTAAATTTACAGGGGCATCTTTTTTGATTATACTTTTTAAAACATAATCAATATGTTCAAAAGACCCGAAGATAACCGGTTTAATTGGCGTGTTGATTTTTATGAAGTATTCCGCAGCCTTAACTGCTATTTCAGGACCGATGCCGGCGGGATCCCCCATTGTAATGCCGATAAAGCTACTTTCCTTAAGCAATTTTATTCATGTAATCGTTAAACAGGGATTTTGATTTTAATATAAGCATTTTTTCTGGCTCTTTTTAAAAGCCTTGCAAGATACTCGTTTGTTTTATGTTTTTCAAGAATCGAAAATATCTCCGGCTTTACCTGCTTAAAGGTTTTAAATGCCCCCATTTTTTTTCCGACAGATTTAAATATGGTATAGCCGAATGGAGATTTTATAACCCTGCTTATCTGCCCCACCTTTAACCTAAAAGCTATCTTAGAGAAATTAGGGGATAATTTATCTTTATAAACATAGCCGATTCTTCCTCCATTTTTTTCCGAAGGGTCTTCGGAATATGTTCTTGCTAAGGATGAAAAACCGGTATCGCCGTTTATTGCCAGCTTTCTAATTTTTAACATTTTTTCATAAATTTTTTTCTTTGCTTCTTTACTTGCGTTACGAGGCACGGCTAAAAATATAAGCTTCAGGTCTGCCATAGGCATACCTCTGAATTCTTCTATGTTTTTCTTATAATAATCCTGCATTTCTTTTTGAGTTATAATCATCTTATTGCCGTAAACCTTCCTCAGAAGTTCCATCTGGATAAAGTGGGCTCTAACCCGTTTAATGTACGCCTCTTTACTTATCCCCCTTTTTTTTAAAAAATCGAAGAACTGATTTTCGGTAAAGTTATTTGCATGGGCGACATCCTTTATATAACCGCCCAATTGTTTTGGAGATACATAAATAGCTGCTCTTTCCTCTTCCTGCTTAAGTAAAATATTATCCGCCAAAAGATTGATAACGCCTTTTGTTTTCGACATTATCAAGGAATCGGAGCTTGTAAAAATACCCTGAGAGGCATTGTTTTGCATCTGCTCATATTCTTCGAACGCCTGCCTGTTAAATTTTGCAAAATCATACAGCGTTATAGGGGTTTTATTTACAACGGCAATTACCTGGTCTATTATTACGGCGTTTGCATTTTTTGCGCTTACCGGAAATAAATTAATTAAGAAAATGGAAGCGGCTATAAATGCGAAAATCCTGCCCTTTTTTATTATACTTTCCATATTTAAATTTTAACCCTGCTTTTTACCTGCAACGCCCTGCTTTTCAGGAACGGGAGCGGGAACAGGAGCAGCTTCAAAGTTTGGTAAATTATTGTAATAATATTTAATGTTTGACTTAGCCCTTAACTTTTCCACAAAGTTTTTAAGAATTTTAGAGGCTTCTTTTTGTTTCATCATAACGATAATATCGTTCTTTACCTTAGAAAACGGTTTTGGCTTGCCTGCTATTATATTATTAAGCCTTATTATATCAAAGTTGTTCCCGACCTTAACGATATTTGAGTACTCCCCTATTTTGCGAAGGTTGAAGGCGGCATTGTTAAATGCCGGCGTTGTTTCTTCGAATTTAATCCACCCCAAAGTTCCGCCCGATTTGGCATTTGGAGCGGTTGAGTATTTTTGCGCAACGGCGGCAAACGGTTTTCCGCTTTTAAGTAAATTGTAAGCGGTCTGAGCCTGTTTGAGCGAACTTGACTGAACATAACTGACATTAATCTTTGACGGCAGATTAAAGCTTAAGAAATGTTTTTTATAGTAAGCCTTTGCATCTGCGGCTGTCACGCTGACTTTATTCGATATCTCCTTGTGCAAAAGAAGCTGCACCAAAAGGCCCTTTTTAAAATCAGACACTTGGGATTTATAATCTTTCGACTTATTAATCCCTTCTTTAACGGCTTCGTTAACCAATATTTGCCTATCGACAAGACTTCTAATAAACCTCTTTGAACCTGCGGGGGTTTGAAGATAATCTTTTAAATTCGGCGGAAATTTGGCGATTTCGGATTTAAATTTGCCGACCGTTATAGGCTTTCCGTTAACCGTGGCAATAACATTTGAAGATGGAGCACTTTTTTTGGCGCAGCCATAAAGACTCATTGAAATTATAACCGCAAATAACGCTATAAATAAAATTTTACCCTTAATTTTAAATTTTTGAGCTTCGCTATAAAAACGCATGCCGTCTTTGTTCGTTTCCATTTTTCCCTCTGAATATTTTTAATATTAAATAGATTGTCTCAAAATTGCCTTTAAATTATCTTTAAATATTAACATAGCTATATAATCGTTGCAAGATAATTTTAGAAGCATTAAGTTTATCAAGCGGCGTAGGCCCTTTTTTTGGCCTAAGTTTAATTATAAATTCCCCGAGAAAGTTCATAACATATTCCGATGAAATATCTCTGTCATTTACAAACCTGATTAAACCATCCGAAAGAGCTTCCGCCGAGCCGTGAAATTCGATTATAAATTCATTTTCTTTTATCTCTATGAGTTTAACCCTTGAATTTTTCATATAAACCTTGAGTTCTTCCACCGATAAAAGATTATTTACCGTCTCAGGAATTTTCCCAAATCTGTCGGCGAGCTCTAACCGTACCGCCTCAACATCGTCTAAGCTGTTGCAATTCGCAAGCTTTCTGTAAATGGATAATTTTATTTTACTATCATTTATATAAGAATCCGGGATATATAAAGATAGATTAGTTTTTACCTCGGGGTTAATTTGCGGAGGAAGTGTAATGTCCTGCATTTTTTCAACCTCTTCTTTAAGCATTTGCATGCACATTTCAAGCCCAACAGCGTCAATGTGCCCCGACTGGGCGCCCCCCAGAATATTGCCTGCCCCCCTTATCTCCAGATCTGCCATAGCAAGTTTAAAACCCGCCCCCAATTCGCTGTATTCTTTTACCTTATTCAGCCTTTTTCTTTGTTCTTCCGTTAAATCGGCCAAACCGCACCCGATTACAAGCAAACAATAAGCCTGAAGATGGGACCTGCCTACCCGTCCCCTTAGCTGGTACAGCTGGCTTAAACCAAGATTTTCCGCATTATTTATAATAATTGTATTAACATTGGGGTTATCGAGCCCCGATTCGATAATCGATGTGCTAAGAAGCATGTCATACCCTTTATTATAAAAAAGGTGCATCACCTGCTCGATATCATTTACGCCAAGCCTCCCGTGAACGACGCCGATTCTTATATCCGGCATTATTTTTTTAATCTTTTTAAATACCGCGTCCAGATGCGAAATCCTGTTATCGATAAAATAAACCTGCCCGCCCCTTGCAAGCTCCTTAAAAACGGCATCCTTAATGATTTCATCGTCGTAACCGACAATATCGGTTATAACATTCTTTCTTCCTGCGGGAGGGGTATCGATAATGCTTAAATCCCTGATGCCGGACATGGAAAGATATAAGGTTCTTGGAATAGGGGTGGCGCTCATTGCAAGAACATCTATAGAAGAACGGATTTCTTTGATTCCTTCTTTCTGCATCGCTCCAAACTTTTGTTCTTCATCGATAATTAGAAGCCCGATATCGTGAAATTTAATTTTTTCGGATAATAGTTTGTGCGTCCCTATTATTATGTCGATTTCTCCGCTTTTAATCTGATTTAAGATTTTCTTTTCCTCGCCCCTACCGACAAATCTTGAGATATAGGCTACTTTAATCGGATATTTTTCAAATCTTTTTTTAAAATTATTGTAATGCTGCTCAACTAAAAGAGTAGTAGGAGCAATAAGAGCCACCTGCTTTCCATCCATGGATGCCTTAAATGCCGCTCTAATCGCTACTTCCGTCTTCCCAAATCCCACATCGCCGCATATTAACCTGTCCATAGGTTTATTAAGATGCATATCCGAAAGGACATCTTTGATTGCCTTTGCCTGATCTTCTGTTTCTTCAAACTCGAAGCTTTCTTCAAATTCTCTGTAAACCTCATCTTCTTCCGAAAAAGCAAATCCCCTCCCGGTCATTCTTTTGGCGTATAATACTTTTAAATCAAGGGCGACTTCCTCTATTTTTTCTTTAGCCTTTATTTTTGCCCTTTCCCATGACTTATTTCCCAATCTGCTTAATTTTGGCGAATTTTCCTCTGAAGAGGCAATATATTTATGGATTAAATAAATCTTATCCGCAGGAACAAAAACCTTGTCCCCGCCTTCGTACAGGAGTTCGAAATAATCCGATATGGCGCCGCTTACGGTAATTTTTTTTATCCCTGTAAATTTTGCCACGCCGAATTCATTGTGAACTACAAAGTCGCCGGGATTAAGCTCGCTTATTTCGTTAAAAAAATCCGGTTTTGAACCCTTATACGGCGGCTCTTCAATCAAATTAATATGTTCCCTGAAAAGTTCTTCGCCGGTAAATATCAGAAATTTATGTTTTTTCGATATAATTCCCGCTGAAATCTCACCGATAACAATATGAAACCTGCCTTCCGTTTTATCCTTATCTAATTGAACGGAAGCAAAAATCTCTTTTAATCTTTGATGATGAATTTCGTTTTTAGAAACTAAAATTATTAAATATTTTTTTTCGATTAATCCGGAAAATACCCTTTTTATTAGTTTTAGATTTAGCTGCCCGTTTTTATATTTAAAATTTTTAATAAAATTTACATCGTTAAAATTTTCAAACAAAATATAAGCGTTTTTGGAATTTTCAAAACTTTCATCGCCGTAATAGACCTTTAATTCATTGAGGTCATAATAGAATAATTTGTATGCTTTATTTAATGCTTCTAAATAAATAGTTCTGTTGCCTGCATCATGATTTAAAAAATTTTGAAGTTCCGTTTTTGGTTTTTCGACATAGAATACGGGACTTTCCGTAATATCCAATAAATTAAGTTTTTTTTCATAGATGCCTTCTTTAACGGGAAATACGGTAAAACCGTCTATGCTTTTAACGCTCCTCTGAGTATTAAGATCGAAATATCTTATGTCTTCCACTATTTCATCAAAAAAATCTATCCTGACGGGTGAAGAATTTTCTGCATCGAACAGGTCGATTATTTCCCCTCTAACCGCAAACTCCTTTTGACTTTCTATCTGGCTTACAGGGTCATAACCGTAAGATATAAGAGCGGAGATAAATTTATCTCTGGAAAGTTTTAAACCCCTTTTGATATTAATGCAGGATTTTGAAAGGATATCTAATTCTGGAACTTTTGAGAAAAAAGAGGCGGGGGTTAAAATTATAACAGCGTCTTTTTCCGTCTTTATTTCGTATAATAAACTCAGCGGGATAATCTCTTCGCAAAAAAAAACCTTTTTTTTCTTTAACGAAGAGTCCGTCAGGAATAATGCATTTTCAAAAAATGTTAAATTTTTATATAAATCCCTCGCCGATAAATAATTGTCGCACAAAAAGACCGATAAATTATTTTCTGAATTAAGCGTGAGGGCTTCTTCCAGCGCAAAAGCCGTTGAAGCCCCCTTTTTTAATCCCCGTACTTCGTAAACATTATTTTTGAAATCCAAATCTAAATTCAACTTTAAATCCTAAAATCCTAATTTTTAAGCGCAGCGTGGGCGGCGGAAACGATAGCAACCGGAACTCTGTACGGAGAACAGCTGACATAGTTAAGCCCCAAGCTGTGACAAAATTCGATGGAACCAGGATCTCCGCCGTGTTCTCCGCATATTCCGAGTTTAATATCAGGCCTTGTCCCCGTTCCCTTCTGCACTGCAATCTTCATAAGTTCGCCTACGCCGTTTCTATCAAGCTCGATAAACGGGTCGGTCTTTAAGATATTTTTATTTAAATAATCCGGTAAAAACGAACCTATATCGTCTCTCGAAAAGCCGAAAGTAGTCTGCGTCAAGTCGTTTGTGCCGAACGAGAAAAACTCCGCCTCTTTTGCAATCTCATCCGCAACCATGCATGCCCTGGGAAGTTCAATCATGGTTCCGACAAGAAAGTTAAACCCGACTCCGTAACTTGACATAACATCATTGGCTTTTTTAACGACTAGTTCCTTTAGCAATTTTATTTCTTCATAAATACCGACGACCGGAATCATAATTTCTGGTATTATAACATTTCCGCCTTTATGGAATTCACACGCCGCTTCCATAATAGCCTGAACCTGCATTTCATAAATCTCTGGATAACTCACCCCAAGCCTGCACCCTCTGTGTCCAAGCATAGGGTTGACCTCATGAAGCGATATGACCTTTGTCTTTAACCTTTCATACGGAACATTCGTAATATCTGCGAGCTCTTTTATCTCCTGATCCGTTTTCGGCAAAAATTCATGAAGCGGCGGATCAAGCAAACGGATGTTAACGGAATATCCTTTCATTTCATTGTATAGCTCTATAAAATCAGACTTTTGCATCGGCAATAGCTTGTTCAGGGCTTTTTGCCTTTCTTCCACCGTACCCGCAAGTATCATTTCCCGAACGGCTTTTATTCTGTCGCCTTTAAAAAACATATGCTCCGTCCTGCAAAGTCCGATTCCTTCCGCCCCGTAATTTCTAGCAACTTTAGCATCTTCCGGGGTATCGGCATTTGCCCTTATTCTTAATTTTCTGAATTCATTTGCAAAATTCATTATAGTTATAAAATCCTCGTTTATCTCGGGTGTCACCATCTTCACATATCCCGAATAAACTTCACCGTTGGAGCCGTTCAAGGTTATAACATCGCCCCTTTTTACCGTTCTGTTTCCAACGGCTATTTCACCTCTTTTTTCATTTATTTCAAGAGAAGAACAGCCTGTTATAGCGCATTTTCCCATTCCCCTTGCAACGACAGCCGCGTGCGATGTCATTCCGCCTCTTGCCGTAAGGATTCCTTCCGCAACGCTCATTCCGTGAATATCTTCGGGCGAGGTTTCCATCCTGACTAATATTACTTTTTTCCCCTTTTTTGCCTCTTCTTCCGCTTCCTCCGCCGAAAAAACAACTTCTCCGCTTGCGGCGCCCGGGGATGCCGGCAGTCCTTTTGCCAGAACATCCTTTTTAGACTTTGCATCTACCGTGGGATACATTAATTGGGCAATGGAGTTGGGATCTATCCTTAGTATAGCGGTTTTTTTATCTATCATGCCCTCTTTTTCCATATCTACGGCTATCTTGACAGCGGCCTTAGCGGTTCTCTTACCTGTTCGAACCTGGAGCATGTAAAGGACGCCTTCCTGTATCGTAAATTCTAAATCAAGCATATCTTTATAATGTTTTTCCAAGAGCGCCGCATATTCTAATAGGTCTTTAAATACCGAAGGCATAGCATGTTCAAGTGAAACATCGTTCGGGTTTTTCTTCGAGATCTCGTTTATAGGCTGGGGGGTCCTGATTCCTGCAACAACATCCTCTCCCTGAGCGTTTATAAGATATTCCCCGTAAAACCCGTTTTCCCCTGTTGACGGATTTCTCGTAAAAGCGACGCCGGTTGCCGAAGAATTCCCCATGTTTCCATATACCATGGAAACGACATTTACGGCCGTCCCCCAATCTTCAGGAATTTTGTTAAGTTTTCTGTAAGTAATAGCCCTGGGCACATTCCATGATTCAAATACCGCCGATATTCCCATCCACAGCTGCGTCTCTGGATCGTCGGGAAAAGCTATGCCTTTTTCTTTTTTAACCACATCCTTGAACTCGTAAACAAGGCCTTTGAGGTCTCCTGCGCCAAGCTCGTTATCATTTTTAACATTTCTTTCTTTCTTTTTCTTTTCGAGAATGGACTCCATAATGCTTGAATCTATGCCCAAAACCACATTCGAAAACATCTGGATAAATCTTCTGTATGTATCATAAGCAAATCTTTCATTTCCAGATTTATTTATAAGCCCTTTAACCGTTTCATCATTTAATCCTAAATTAAGAACCGTATCCATCATGCCGGGCATGGAAATTCTTGCACCGCTTCTAACGGAGACCAAAAGAGGATTTAATGTATCGCCGAATCTTGCGCCCATAGCTTCTTCAATCATTTTGAGGCCGCCGTTAACTTCGTTCCTTAACTCTTCAGGGTATTTTTTATTATGTTCATAATAATATGTACAAACCTCCGTTGTAATAGTAAAGCCTGCCGGCACCCTTATACCGATATTGGTCATCTCGGCAAGTCCCGCCCCTTTTCCTCCTAAAAGATTTTTCATCGAACCTTTGCCGTCGGCATTCTTATTTCCAAAAAAATAGACATACTTAGCCATAACATCCTCCAACCAAAATGTAATTTTTTATAATTTTTATAATATAAAATAAATATAAATAGAATATTTTTGGCCCGCCATTCCTGCGCAAACAGGAATTACGCAATTAGTAAGACAATTTTGAGAAATCGCACAGATTTTTTAGCAAATTCAAAATGTTGTTCAACAGTCCAAGCCTCGAATTTTTAACGGCCGCATTATCGGTTAACACCAAAACCCCGTCAAAAAAATCATTAATCGGTTTTACGAGGGTATAAAAATGATTCATGACCTTATAATAGTCATTTTTTTTCAAAAAAGAAACGGTATCCCGTTGAACGGCCTCAAATGTTTTATAAAGATGAATTTCGTCCTGCAAAACGAGTTTACTAATGTCAAAATCTAAAATATTGCCGTAACTTAAGGTAATATTGTTAATTCGTTTATACGCCTGCGACAATTCGTAAAGTTCCTCATGCAGCTTATGTTTGGAAATGAAATCTATTTTTAAATATGATGTATAAAAATCGTAGCCGCCGTCTTCTCTAATTACGGATGTTATTGCATCGGGTTTATATTCCGAAGACAAAGACATAAGAAAATTTTTAAATCTTGTATTTGCAAAATTAATAAAGGAGGCTTTTAATTCATTTAAATTAACTTTTCTCTCCTTAAAAAAATTATTGAAGTAAAAATCAAAAACATGCTCCATCCGAATAATATATTTTTTTTCCAGAATAATTTCTATTATTCCTATCATAGCTCTTCTTAAATAAAAAGGATCGGATTCGCCGGTCGGAAGCCTTTTCAGCATTACAAACGAAAAAATGGTATCGAATTTATCTGACAAAGAGCATAAAGCCGATAAATCATTGGAAGGTAAAATCCTTTTTTTAGCTTTAACTATAGGGTAATAATGCTCCTCTATTGCAAGGCATACGACTCCCTCTTCTTTTGCCCTTTTTGCATAAATTTTGCCCGCTATTCCCTGCATCTCCGGAAATTCATATACGACATGGGTTGCAAGGTCAAATTTTAACAGGTTTGCCGCACGGTTAAATTGTAATGCATCATTTTCGGTAAAATTGCATTCTTTGGCTATGAATAATCCTAATGCCTTTATTCTTCCCGTTTTATCTAAATATGAACCTAAACCTTCATAAAATAGAATATCCTTAGTCTTTTCCACAAAATACGAAAGAGGATGTTTGATGTCTTCTTTATAAAAAAAGTCCGCATCGGCAAGCCTTGCCCCTAAAACCTTCGAATAACCGGAACGAATGTTATTTTCTATTTCCTCTTTATTTTTATTTATTTGCCAAATTGAAATATTTGAAATGCCTATAAAAGAGGGCGCCAAATTAGCTCCGCTTTTTACCGAATCATCCTTATTTTTTAAAGGAAAAAACCTCTGATGTTTGCGCATAACTATCGATAAAAGCTCTTCGGGAATGGACAGGAATTTTTTGTCAAAATTGCCTGTGATTGCGTGCGGCGTTTCGGTCAGTCCGACGATTTCATCCATAAAATCATCTTCATATTCGGCTATGTCTAATTTTAATTTTCCGGCGATAATCTCAAGTTCTTTTTCTATAAATAACCTTCTGTGCCCATTTTCTAAAATAATCCCGCTTGAAGAAATCAATTTAAAATAATCCTTTGAATTATTGACTTTCGTATATGATGTTTTATATGACCTGTTTCTTATAAGATAGGTGTAATCCGCCGCTTTAATATCCCCGTAATAAAATCTAAGGGGTTTTCCGTCGAAAAGCGATAAAATCCATAAAACCGGTCTTGGATAACGAACATCTTTATTTAGCCAGAACATAGACTTCTTAAAAGGAAGATCGGCAATAATATTTGGAATACTTTCGCTTAACAAGTCTTTTAATAATCTTCCTTTTATAATTTTTTTATAAGCTACATAAGGTCCTTTTTTTTGGTTAATTACATATAGCTTTTTATGGTTTAAAATCCCGTTTTTTTTCATGAATTGAGTTAAAGGCAACGCCGGCAAATCCCCGTGGTAAGATATATTTAAAGGGGGACCTACTATCTCGGTTTCTCTATCAAGCGTCTTTAAAGGCAGGCGCTTAATGAAAACAACGACGCGCCTCGGCGTCGAAAACGATTGGATAGCGGGCTTTTCAGGGAGCGATAAATCTTTTTCAAAAAAACTTTGAAGGCGGTCCGAAAGCGCGGCAGGAATAGCCTTTACCTCGCCGTAAGGGAGTTCTCCCGAACCGATTTCCAATAAATATTCGCTCACGGTATTATAACCATTTAAATGTTACGGTTAAACTTAAAAATAAACCTTGCAAATCCGAATCTATTTTATTCAACATCATCTTTTTTTGTGTAAAGTTTCGCGCAGCCCTCGGCCAAACTTCTCACCCTTAATATGTAATTCATCCTTTCGGAAACGCTTATAAGTCCTCTTGCATCCAATAAATTAAAAACATGGGAACACTTGAGGCAATATTCATAGGCTGGTTTAATGAGTTTCATATTTTCTAACGCAAGAAGTTCTTTCGATTCCTTTTCATAAATATCGAAAAGCGAAAATAATGTTTTTCCGCCCGCAAATTCAAAGCTGTATGTAGAAAACTGAAGCTCGTCATCTTTATGAATATCGCCGTATTTCAGATTTTGGTTCCACTGCAAATCAAAAACATTGTCTTTATCCTGAAGATACATAGCTATTCTTTCTAATCCGTAGGTTATTTCGATCGCGGGTTTAATAAGAGTGATGCCGCCAATCTGCTGGAAATAAGTAAACTGGGTAATTTCCATGCCGTCAAGCCAGACCTCCCAGCCAAGACCCCATGCTCCCAAAGTCGGAGATTCCCAATCGTCCTCTACAAACCTTATATCGTGCATATCCGGATTAATTCCGACACCCTCTAAACTTTTAAGGTAAATCTCCTGAATATTTTTTATGTAGGGCTGAATAATAACCTGAAACTGGTAGTATCTCCCAAGCCTGTTAGGGTTTTGGCCGTATCTTCCATCGGTGGGCCTTCTTGAAGGCTGAATATAAGCAACTCTCCAGCCATCCCCCTTTAAGCACCTGAGAAATGTATAAGGCGAAAAAGTGGCGGCTCCAACTTCCATATCAAGGGGTTGGAGAATAACGCACCCAAAATCGGACCAAAAATTTTGGAGTTTAAATATTAAATGTTGAAAATCTAAGCTTTTAATTTTGATATATCGCGCCCTTTAAAATTTGGTATAAAATTTTTATGTATATATATAATATATAAATATGATGTACATATTTATATATTAAAGATATTAAAAGATAATATTATACTAAAGGGCAAGCATATTTTCAATAGATTTTCTTGCTTTAATCCTGATATCCTCGGAAATCCTGATAATATTTTTCATATTTGCCAAAGAATTCATAACATCTTCCAGATGGGTTTTTTTCATATTCGGACAGATAAGGCCTTTGTTTGATGAAATAAAAACCTTATCGGGATTTTCCTTTTTCATCTTATACATTATGCCCTGCTCCGTCCCGATGATAAAATATTTTGCATTAGATTCACGGACAAACTTATACATGCCTGAGGTCGAAGAAACATGATCCGCAACATCGATGGTTTCGGGAGTTGATTCGGGGTGGGCTACAAACACGGCTCCGGGATACTTTTCCTTGAGAGTTTTAATATCTTCGGGCGTGGTTCTTTTGTGAGGAGGACAATATCCCGGCCAGCTTATTACTTCTTTATCGGTAAATCTTTGCACATAGCTTCCCAAATTTTTATCCGGAACCATTATGACCCTTCCCGCCGGCAAGGAATTCACGACCTTAACCGCATTGGCGGAGGTGCAGCATATGTCGGAAACCGCTTTGCATTCAGCCGATGTATTCACATAGGCGACAACAGGAGCGCCCGGATAATCGTTTTTTAAATTAATAATATCTTTGGCGGTTATCATATCGACCATCGGACATCCCGCATTTTCGTTCGGAAGAATAACAATCTTATCCGGGTTCATAATAGCGGCGCTTTCCGCCATAAATCTGACCCCGCAAAATACGATAATATCCGCATCGGTTTTATTTGCCTTGATCGAAAGTTCCAACGAATCCCCTTGAAAATCGGCAATGTCTTGAATCTCCTCCCTCTGGTAATTATGTGCCAGCAATATTGCATTCTTTTTTTTCAACAGGTCTTTTATTATCCCCTGTTTTGTTTTTATATCGTTTTTGTCATCTGTATTCACCATTTTTTTATCTTTCCTCTCCAAAATGTTCAAGATCTTCCGGCCTTTTCCGCGTTATAACCGGTGCTTCCCCCTGCACGAGCAGTCTAATCTTTTCCACGGCTTCTGGATTGGCAAGCGTTGTAATATCCCCTATATCAAATTTATTCGGTATGGCGGAAAGCACGCGGCGCATAATTTTACCCGAACGCGTTTTTGGCATATCGGGGACAATGTACACATACTTTGGCCTTGCTATTTTGCCAATCTCTTTTTCTATGGTTGAAATCACCTTTTGGGTAGTTTCCCGTTCTTTATCCTCGAAACCCGGTTTGAGCGTTATGTAAACGGCAGGAACCCTGCCTTTTGTTTCGTCTATAACCGGCACGGCGGCGGCTTCCGCTACCTCAGGCACTGTTAAGCACGCAGATTCCAGTTCCTTTGTTCCGAGGCGATGCCCCGAAACATTTATTACATCGTCTATTCTTCCTAAAATCCTATAATATCCGTCGGAAGCGTCCACGGCACCGTCGCCCGCGAAGTACGGCCAATCGCGCCAGTCTTTGCTATCTTTGTTTTTATTATATTTTGAATAATAAGTATTTACAAAGCGCTCGGGGTCGCCCCAAATCGTTTGCATAATGCCTGGCCATGGGTTTCTTATGCATATATTCCCAGCCTTTCCCGAACCCGCTTTAACCTCTTCTCCGTTTTCATCATAAATAATGGGGTATATGCCCGGCAAACCGGGACCGGCGCTTCCGGGTTTCATTAAATCGAGAGCAGGAATAGTACTGCACAGGAAACCGCCGTTTTCCGTCTGCCACCATGTATCCACGATAACGGCCTCTTTTTTGCCGGCAATTTCGTAATACCATTTCCATACATCCGGCTCTATCGGCTCTCCAACCGTCGTCATATGCTTGAAATGATAGTTATACTTCTTTGGCTCATCCGGGCCAGTTTTTCGCAGCATACGGATGGATGTGGGAGAGGTGTGAAAAATATTTACATTAAGTCTTTCCGCAATTCTCCATACCCTGCCCGCATCGGGATAGGTCGGCACGCCTTCATAAATTACGCTTGTAGCCGCCAGTGCCAACGGACCGTAAACAATGTACGAATGGCCGGTAATCCAGCCTATATCCGCCATGCACCAGTACACATCCTCCGGATGTATATCCTGTATATATTTGGAGGTGCCGGCCACATAGGATAAATATCCGCCCGTGCTGTGCTGCACGCCCTTAGGCTTGCCCGTCGTTCCGCTGGTGTACATGATAAACAAAGGTGCTTCCGCCGGCAAAGATACGGGTTCGATATGTTTGCCGCGAAAATCTTTAAGGACATCGTCTATAAAAAAATCGCGGCCTTTTACCATCGGAGATTTTGAAACATATTTACCAGGGTATCGCCTCCATACAAGAACCTTATCGACGGGCTGACCGAGGCTTTTTGCTCTTTCCACCGCTATATCGGCATTTGCTTTATGATCTATCAGGTTGCCGGATCTGTGGTAGCCGTCTATCGTAACAAGTACCCTGCTTCCCGAATCGGCAATCCTGTCGCCGCATGCTTGACCGCTAAAGCCGCCGTAAACCTCGGAATGGATAATGCCGAGCCTTGCGGCCGCAAGCATGCTGACCGGAAGATCCAGAACCATCGGAAGATGAAAAGTTATTCTGTCGCCCGTTTTAAGTCCGGCAAAATCCTGTAAAAGCACAGAAAATTCGTTTATCCTTGCATAAAGCTCCTGATATGTAATTACTATATTGGATTCCTCTTCCGGCTCAGGTACGAATATCAATGCGGCTTTATTTTTATACTTTGCTAAATGCCTGTCGACGCAGTTATAGGACGCGTTTATTTTACCGCCGACAAACCATTTCCAGAAAGGCGGATTGTCGGCGTCGAGCGTTGTATGCCAGTATTTATCCCATGTAAGCATATCGGCGTATTCCCTGAAACATTCGGGAAAATTTTCCATCTTAAAGCGTTCGCGGATATCCGGATCAGCCATGTTCGCCTGCGCAATAAATTTAACGGATGGACTGACCAGCGCTTCTTCTTTCCAGTAAACGGAGATTTGTGCTTCAGTTGCCTCAACGCCTTCCGAATTAACGGCATTTTTATTATTTTTATTCTTATTCTTAATATCGTTCATGGATATTCTCCTCATATTTTTTATCTTTTTATTCCTTTTTGCAGCCCGCTCATCTTAGGCATTGTTTATACGATATTATTTAGTTCCGAGCGGCCATACGGTTCTTCCGTAAATTTCATTCAAAACCTGGGCAAGTCCTGCATAAATAGCCGATAATCCGCAAAATATCCCTTCCCAGCCGGCAATAGTAAGAATAGCAGGATTGTCTGTTCCTTCACCGATGGCGAGAAGGAAGAATAAAATAAACAGCGTGAAAAATACAACTTGCAATGCCCTATTAAGCCTGAGCGTTCCGATGAACATAATAAATGTAAAAAGACCCCACATAATAAAATAGGCAACCATGCCGCCTTTGTCCGTCGCGGGTATCCAGCCCCATTTCGGAAAGAATATTAAAGCTACCAACGAAAGCCAAAAAGCTCCGTAAGAAGTAAATGCGGTTGCGCCAAATGTATTTTTCTTTTTCCATTCTTCTATGCCCGCGATAATCTGCGCAAGCCCCCCGTAAAAAACGCCCATTGCGAGAATCATGCTTCCAAGACTATAAATTCCTGCATTTGCCAAGTTCAACAGCACCGTCGTCATACCAAAGCCCATTAAACCAAGCGGAGCTGGATTTCCGGTTGTATCCTGAATTGTAATCATAGTTGAAAGAACCCCTTGTTTTTCTTCAGGCATAATTACCTCCTTATTGTTTATATTATTTTTGTTTTCGCAGAACTTGCGAAATCGATTTTACTCCTTGATTTTATTCTTGTTTATATTATTATAACATATTATAATTTAACTTCCACATATAAAACCAATGTCTAAACAGGTGCAAACAATAATGGATTTAAAAACGGAAAACGCCGCAATAGCCGATGAATCTAAATTTGAATACAAAAGGATATTAACTGGGGACAGGCCCACAGGCCCCCTTCATCTCGGACATTATGCCGGTTCGTTAAGAAACAGGGTAAGGCTTCAGGGCAAGTATGAAACATTTATATTAATTGCGGACATTCAAGCGCTTACGACAAATTTTGAACATCCGGAAAAACTGCAAGAAAATATTTTTCTTGCCGCTCTCGACTATCTTTCATGCGGCATAGACCCCAATTTGTCCACTATAATCATTCAATCGATGATTCCCGAGATTTCGGAACTTACGACATTTTTTTCAATGCTCGTATCTATAAATCCCTTAAAACACAATCCGACGATTAAAACGGAAGCAAAGGAAAGGGGATATAAGGAGCTAACTTATGGTTTCTTGGGCTATCCCGTAAGTCAAACCGCCGATATCGCAATTTTTAAAGCCGATTTGGTGCCTGTCGGCATTGACCAGCTTCCGCATATAGAACTTGCAAGAAAAATAGTTAGAAAATTCAATGAATTATATAATGGAAACCTGATAGAACCCTTTGCCCTGATAGATAAATTTCCAAAGTTAGTCGGGCTTGACGGAAATCTTAAAATGAGCAAATCTTATGGAAATGCGATTAACCTTTCCGATGAGTTTGATCTGATTAAGTCGAAAATAAGAGCGGCTTTAACGGATAAAAATAGAATTCACCCGACCGACAAGGGAAACCCCGAAATTTGCACGATTTATTCCTATCACAAGGCTTTTGCAGGTGAAACCCTTATTAAAGAAACGGACTACAATTGCAGAAACGGAAAAATAGGCTGCGTGAAATGCAAGGAGAACCTTTTCGAGGTAATTAAAAAACTCCTCGAGCCGATGAATGAAAGACGGGCTTGCTATTTAAGCAATAAAGACGAAATATGGGATATACTGCTAACGGGAACCGCCAGAGCCAAGGCTATCGCTTCGGAAACCATTAAGGAAGTAAAAGAATCGATGAAAATATTATATATTCTTCCGTAATCCAAATTATGGACGTGATTTTGCTATTGCAAATAAACGGTTTTTAATGCTATCATATCATATTAAAAACTACTGCTTATTTGCAAAAATTAAATGGAGGATTTATTGTAATGGCAAACAAACTTTTTATGATGCTTCAAAATACTACGCCTTCTAACCCCCATGCGCTCGGAGCGCCATTCTTTCAGGCTGCCGCAGCTGCAACAATGGACTATGAAGTGGAGGTCGTACTAACGGCTGATGCAGGTCTCTTAATGAAAAAGGGAGTAGCCGAAAACTTAAGGGTCAAAGAGGGGAGCCCGAAGTCTGTCTATGATTTTATCAAAGACGCTTACGATGCGGGCGTCGTGTTTAAGGTATGCACGCCGGCTCTTGAATTAAACAATTTCACAAAAGACGATCTTATAGAAGAATGCAGCGGAGTTGTAGGTGGGGCTTATGTTGTTGAAATGGTAATGGATGACGATGTTAAAACCCTTTCATACTAAACAGGTTTAGGAAAAAGGGTCAGGAAAAAGGGGTCAGCAACTGTGTTATTTATTCGAATAAATAACACAGTTGCTGACCCCTTGACCCCTTTTCTTCTTTTTCTTTATTTATTATTTATAAGATTATTGAGCGCATATTCTTTCACCCCTTCCAATAAGGTAAACCTGTCGAGGGTTACGGTTTCGCACGGCATCGACCTTACAAAGAGCTGGTTATTTACAAGCCCGCCGGTTAAATATATCTTTTTGGGCTTTCTTGCAAACCTGTACATAGAAATACACACGCCTTTGATTAACATTGCGGCGGCTATCCCCGGCTCTACGCCTGTCGCCACGGAATCAAAAACATGTCCCATCCCGAGAAGTCCGCATGTGGCGGTTATAAATTCTTTCTGCGGCTCAATCTTTGAATAATCTACATTCAGGTAATTACCCAAAATTTCGATAGCCTGACCCGTAAATGCGCCGCATTCGGTATTCCAGTCCGAATGTATAAAATTCCTATTCTCAAAAACGACATATTTTGCATCTCTCGAGCCTATATCAAGCAAGGTAAAAGAGTCTTCTCCTATAAGTTTTTTACCGGCATTAGCTAAGGCTATAATCTCATTAACCGAATGATTGGCAAACCTGTTAATGTTATGACCCGTGCCTGCGTCGGCTTTAAATGTTTTTTCAAGGTCAGACACTCTTTTAACCGTCCTTTCGTCTGTTTCGGTATCCAGTATCTTGGCATAGGTCGTTCCCGCATCAAGTAGTATCATATTATATTTGTATCTCCGCTTTGCTGGATTCCTGCTTACGCAGGAATGACGATATGCCTGTATTAAGCAGTATCTTTACCGCATCTGCATTATGTCTAATTGCAACCTTTTACCGTCATTCCTGCGCAAGCAGGAATCCAGCGTCATTATTAAATTTTTAAGATAATTTTATATAACATTATTTAATTGCAAGAATGCGGTTAATTTGGCTACAGTACTTCTCGTAAGCCCGATGTCCATATCGATAAAAATCCCCCTTGGATGCTTGTTTGCAAGATAAGATGCGAGACCCGCCTTTGGGCAAAAACTCTGGGAAAAAAATACCGTCGGCACATCCGGGTTGAATTCCAATTCTAATTTAAGATCGCCGGGGGTAAGGTTTTCGACGCACCTTGTCCAGCCGTAAACATGGGTTTCGTCAGGAAAATAATTTGCGATACTAAAATCCCCCCAGGGCGGAGTCCCCCAGAAAGCGCATTTCGGTTTAACGTACTCCGGCCTGAACGGTTTTTTCTTCTCCATATCGCGGTAAAAATAGCCGGCTATTTTGCCAAATTTTTCATCTAAAGGAATACCGCTTTTACAAATAAAATCCCCTTTTCTTTCCAAGTCGTTATTTTTTACCCGCCTTAACTTAATTTTAAGTTCATTTTCGATAAAATCGGCAACGAACCCCATTTCGTTGCATCTGCAAATCTCGGAATCCTCGATAATTATCTCCGAAATCGGATTTCTGCCGACCAAAACCGAATCCATCACATCCTCGGTCCAATAATCCGTAACCGACAAAATATTGGCAATTATTCTTTTTATTTGAGCGCAATATGCTTTGGGAAGTATATTGTCGGTCGGCTCCGTTATAAGCTGGTCAACTTTATACATATCGAGCGATAAAATTATGGCGCTTTTTTGTATTAATTCGTCCATAACTTCTTTAGGCGGAATACCTATAATACCGACAAACGGCTTGTCTTTGGGATTTTGAAGAAAAGATTGTTCCTTTCCTTTAATAAACCCGTGTCTCGTCAACACCATATCCTGCATCGGATTGTAATTTTTATCATCCTTATTTTTCAATATTATACATACCCTTTTTAAATTTAGCGGATAAAAGTATCTTACAGGATTTTAAATTATAGGTAAATGACTTTTGTCACGAAAATTGGTTTATTAAACGGCTGCCGTTCCCATTTTAAGCTAACAAACACCGCAAACAAACTCTATTGCAGATGTTGCGGCAAGAGCGCCTTCGCCGACCGCCGTTGCAACCTGGAGTAATTTTTTTGAATGGGCATCGCCTGCGCAAAATACGCCGGGCATTGAAGTCATTAAGGTGTAATGATCGGTTTTTATAAAACCGTTTTCATCCTTTTCTAAATTTTTTAAAAATGACGTCTGGGGTATTATTCCGATGAAAATAAAAACGCCTTTTACTGGAACAGTTGTTCTTTCTTTGGTCTTAACATTTTCGATCGTCACAGATTCCACGGTTTTTATTCCATTAATAGAAACGGGTATATGTTCTAATTTTAAGATGACATTTTCAGCATTATGAAGCCTTTCCTGGATTATTTTCTCTGCCCTTAATTCCTTTCTTCTGTGAATTAAAACAGTTGATTTTACGATTTTTGTAAGATAATTAGCCTCTTTAACCGCCGTGTCTCCTCCGCCGATAACGGCAATATCCTCATCCTTAAAGAATGGACCGTCGCAGGTTGCGCAATACGACACTCCTCTTCCCGTAAATTCTCTTTCCCCTGGTATATTAAGCCTTTTAGGAGATGCTCCGACCGTTATAATAACGGTCTTTGACTGGTAAGTTCCGTCAACGCCTCTTATAATCTTATATTCTCCAGCGTCGGTTATGTCTTTTATTTCATCATAAATAATATTCAGGCCAAGTCCTTTGGCATGTTCCTCAAACTTTTGCATAAGCTCAACGCCCGAAAGAGATGGAAAACCCGGATAATTTTCGATATTATCGGAAAGAGCAATTTGCCCTCCGACAGCCATTTTTTCTATTAAAATAAGATTAAGGCGCGCTCTGAGACCGTATATTGCTGCGGATAGGCCGGCAGGTCCGCCGCCAATTATGACCAAATCGTAAATCATTTACCCTTACCCCCTTTATTTTATTTATAAATTAATTTATTTTATGTTGTTTTATTTAAAGGCGATTAATATAATACTTATACCGGCAATGTAAAAAATATCATTATTTATATATATTTAATCATATATAATCTTTTTAATCAAATAAGCTATATCTCAAAATTATGAAAAAATCTCTCAATCTATTACAATTAACATTTGCTTCGACAAGCGCAATTATCGGTTCTGGATGGCTTCTGGGCGTATATGTCAGCGCAAAATACGCAGGCCCCGCCTCGATATTTTCGTGGTTTATCAGCGGATTTGCCGTAATGCTGATAGCATTAGTTTACAGCGAGCTTGGAGCTATGCTTCCAGCCGCCGGAGGACTCGCAAGATACCCAAAATATACCCACGGGGCATTTTTAGGATTTATAACAAGCTGGATACTTATTATAGCCGGCGCGGCTGTCAGCACCATCGAGACGGAAGCGACCGTCCAGTATTTAAATTTTTATTTCCATAACCTCTTTATAAATAATTCGCTGACCCCCGCCGGACTGATTTTTGCTTTTTTTATTCTTATTTTTTTCTTTTTACTCAATCTGTTCGGGGCCAAAATATTTGCCAAAACCAATACTTTTCTTACTTATTTTAAAATCTCGATACTTATAACGGCCGCAATCGCGCTTATTTATGTTTCCGTCAAAAACGGCAATATCAAAAATCTTGCAAGTTATAATTTAATGCCTTATGGATATGACGGCATTATGAAAAGCGTATCTTTGGGCGGAGTAATCTTTTCGTATCTCGGTTTCAGGCAGGCTATCGATCTTTCGGGGGAAGCCAAAAAACCGGGAAGGGATGTCCCCATTGCAACTATATTATCGGTTATTATAGGAATTATGGCTTACACATTGCTTGCATTCAGCTTTATAATATCTGTTCCGCAGGTAAAAAACAATTCATGGAATATGCTGAATTTTTCATCTCCTTTTGTAAATTTATTAAATCTTCACGGATTACCCGTATTTGCTTTGATAGTGGTATTTGGGGCTGTAATATCCCCGTTTGCAACAGGACTCGTATATATGGGAACCACATCGAGGGTAACATTCGCTATGTCTAAGATGAAATTTTTGCCCAAGAGTTTTCATTTAAACTTTAACAGGTATGGAACGGCTTATATAGCCTTGATTTTCACCTTTTTCCTTTCCGCATTATACCTTCTTCCATTTCCAAGCTGGCAGTCTTTGGTCGGCATAATCACATCGGGAATGGTTTTTACTTATATCTTAGGACCTGTCGGGCTTATGGCCTTTCGGAAATTAGACCCCCATAGAAAGAGGCCTTTTTATCTCCCGTTTGCGAATACTATTTCTTTACTGGCATTTATAGTCGGAACGCTGATAATTTACTGGTCAGGCTTCGATGTCTTATGGAAACTCGGGATAGGAATATCCGCGGGGGTTATACTTTTTATTTTTACGAATTTTAATAAAATTAAAAAGAAATTAAAAGAAACGGTTATACCGGGGCTCTGGTTTCTGTTTTATATAATTGCTATTTTAACGACATCCTTTTTCGGCAGTAAAAGTTTTGGCGGAAAAAATTTGATTAAATCGCCCTACGACTTGATTGCCGTGATTTTAATCGCCGTCCTGTTCTACTTCATCGCGATTAATACCTCGATAAAAAAAGAAGAGATGAAAATGATAATAGAGGAAGAATTTATCGGGGAAGAATTCGAGATTTAGTGAAAAAGGGAAAAGGGGTCAGATTTATTTATTTTTTACAAATAAATCTGACCCCTTTTCCACTCGGGACTATTTTAACGACTCAAGATACTTAGCGATTGTGTTGAGCTGCGACGCCGGAATGCTTTTTAATCTCGGCATTATCACAAGATAAGTATGTCCGTTAATGGTAGCCGGTATTCCGTATGTAAAATGCACTTTGGGGTCGATTATTTGAGTTTCTATCCATGATAGGCTTTTTGTTTTTCCGACATGGGAAAGGTTAGGACCGACGGTGCCGCCTATTCCATTTATCCGGTGACACGCGATACAGTTATCCGCCCTGAAAAGCTTAAGTCCTTCCGGCAGTTTTGGATAAGCTAAATTTGCCCTTTTATACGGAAAAGTTTTGATATATCCTGCTAATCTATCAGCCACGGAAGACGGAATAGCTTGAAACCCCGGCATTCTGACAAGATAAATCTTACCGTTAATTTTCTTTTTAGTTCCTAAAATAAAATGGCTTCCGGGATGAAATATCTGCGCTTTAATCCATGAAAGACTTTTTGTTTTTCCGATATAGGAAAGATCCGGCCCCACTGTCCCGCCCTGATGCCCCAGAGTGTGGCAGTCGATGCAGTAATACTCCTTAAAAAGTTTAGGCCCGGAAGGCAATGCAAAAGCAAAATTTGAAATAAAAAAAATAGCAGCCAAGCAAAATGTCATAATAAAAAAAATATACCTTTTCATTTTTTGTTCCTCCTTAATCTTATTTATTTAACCATCCCGTCCGCCTTTTAAAAATTATCCCTCCCCTACCAAAGGGGGGCTTCGGAGAGAGGGGAGGTAATTTAACAAGCCGTCAAGATGTATTGCTTATTCTTTATTAATAATTATATTGCGCATTATTCCCAATTTATGCAGGATAAATGCTGATTTTTGTAAGGTAAATCTTTAAAGAAAATGTAGGGAAAAACCTTATACTCTTAATATTAATAGAAAAAGGGGTCAGATTTATTTGTAAATAAATCTGACCCCTTTTTCTATTTTTCTTCTTTTCTCCTCTTTTTTCGCTTTTTTCATTTTTATTGTTTTAAAATTTTAAGTTTTTCTATAAAATCCATAAGATCGGATTTATTCTCAAGACCCAATTTTTCCATTCCCCTTAAGCGGTATGTGGCAACGGTTTTTTCGCTCAAGAAGTGCTTTTCCGCGATTTCTTTATTTGTAAAGCCCTGCACGATACCGATCACAACCTCCTGCTCCCTCGAGCTTAAGCTATTCCAGAGAAGTTTTTCCCTGCTTAATTTGCCGGTACCGGTTTTAGATTGCAGACCGCTTATAAAACCCTCTATCATCGAAGGATGAATATATATTTCTCCTCTTGCCACCGTTCTGATCGCGTAAATTAGATCATAATCCATTGCTTTTTTTATTAAAAAACCGGATGCTCCCGAATCAATGGCTCTTTCAAGGTATTGTTTATCTTCATGCATGGTCAGCATTAATATTCTCGATTCCGGCGATATTGTTTTAAATTTTGGGATTAAGTCAAGCCCGTTTATATCATGTAAAGATATATCGAGTAGTACTACATCGGGGGTTTTTGCCTTTATAAGTTTAACGGCGGACAGCGCATCAGTTGCCATGCCGGTTACTTTTATGTCATCCTGCCCGTCAAGCAGAACCTTTAAAGCAGTGAGCAATATATAATGGTCGTCAACCATGCATATTGTTATCATTTCTCACTCCTTATTTCAAAGTATGGATTACCGCTTCGCCATCTCCAGCACGCATCAAAGACATGCTTTGACAGACGCAGGCTGGAATATCTGCGAAAGCGGTAATCAAGAGTCTTTAAGGCCTTTACGCTTTTTCCACCCTGACCGGCGCATAGTAGTAAACCATAGAGCCGCCCACGGGGTCGGTTAAGACGGTCGTCCATCCGTCTT
>SGBD01000007.1 GCA_004195035.1 Candidatus Acidulodesulfobacterium ferriphilum
TAAAGGGGAATGAGTATGTCAAAATTATCGTGGAAACGCCGACGAACTTAACCTTAAAGCAAAAAAGATTGCTTGAGGAGTTTGCTTTAGAAAGCGGTGAAAAAACGCATCCGTTAAAAAAATCAATTTATTTAAAACAGGAGGTTTTATATGGCAAAAGTCGCGGTTATAGTCTTAGAAGGAACCGAACTTAAAGAATCGGTTGCAAAGATGAGGCATGCCAAGATATACTCAAAAGAAATCAAGGCGGAAGGAAATGAAATAATCCTTATTTTCGATGGCAATGGAACAAAGTGGCTCGATATAATATCCAATGACACATCCGACTTCGATTTTTTAAACAAGTTATTTAGAGAAATACAATCGATGGGAATAATTTACAGGGCGTGCGACTTCTGTTCCACTAGAAAGGAGGTAAAAGACAGCCTTGTTAAAAAGAATATCGAACTCGTATCAGAATACGACGGTCATCCCAATGTCGGCAGGTTGATAAACGAAGGTTATCAGGTAATAGTTATATAATTTATGTAATTTGGAGATTTAAATGACAGGATTTGAAAGCGGTTTTTTTGTGCCAGATGTATCATTGGCGGTAGCCTTTCTGGCAGGGTTGTTCTCTTTTGCAAGCCCATGCGTTTTTCCCTTAATCCCTTCTTATCTATCATATGTATCCGGGTTTTCGGTTGCGGAACTTTCGGGCGGGAAAGGGGCGGCGGACGATGAAAGAAGACGGAAAGCGGCAAGGAGAGCCGTTGTTATCAACTCGCTTTTTTTATATTAGGATTTACCGTAATTTTTGTGCTTCTCGAAATGTTCAGCGGGGCGGTGGCAGATTTTATAAAATCCGCGTGGGTAATGCGGATAAGCGGCATAGTGGTTGTTCTCATGGGTTTATATATCGCGGGGATTTTAAACAAGCTTAAAATATTTTCGTTTTTAAACAGGGATGTCCAATTTAATTTGAAAAACAAGCCTGCGGGCATTATCGGCTCTGCCGTAATCGGCGCAATATTCGCGGGTGCGTGGACGCCCTGCATAGGCCCGATACTTGCCTCAATTCTTTTTATAAGCGCCACGCTTCATAATTCGCTTGAAGGCGGCTTTCTTCTATTTACATATTCCATGGGTCTTGCCGTTCCTTTTTTTATAAGCGCGGTATCGTTAAATCTGTTCTTCACCGCATTTAAAAGATTTAAAAAATATATCCGGACAATCCAGATAATAAGCGGAGTGCTTTTGATTGCCGTCGGGGTTTTGATATTCTTTAACTATTTATCGATCATATCGCTATATTTCGGCAATACCTTTCATTACAACATACCTTATAACGGATAGGCGGGTTAATGAACACCTTATCCTGTCCCTGCATCTTCAAATAAAAAACGCCGACTGTCACAATCGTGACATAATAATCCCAAATTGTAAAGTAAAATAGATATTGTTATGTAATAAATAAATAAAAATTAACTAACGGGAGGTGCTTTATGAAAAAATTAATTTTCATGACAATGGCCGCATTTATGATGTTCGGTTTGATTGCGGTTGGAAACGCAAATGCAAGTTATACCGGCATGTCAAACCCTTGCGGCAAAAACATGTCAAATGCCTGCGGCAAGAAAAAAACCTCGATGAAAAATTCTTGCGGTAAAATGAAAAATCCCTGTGGAAACAGTGGTGGAATGAAATAAAAAAAGCCGTTTATTGCCGGCGTAGATTAATTAGCTGTCTCTTGCTTTATTCTTTATCTTTATCATTATATTATAGATTATATAATATAATGACATAATTCCGGGTTTTTAATACTGCGCCGGTTTGTTTATTTTAACGAGGATGCGGTTTTGTGAAGCATAAGAAATATAAATCGTTGCATGCCCTTCAGGGTATTTTTGATATTTTTAGATTTAAGCGGTTGAAGAACAGCCCGCTTTATTTACCCATAATTTTAATCCCGTTACTTTTTGCATCCATTATTTTTTTAACCGTTTATGTTTATGCTAAAGTTAATGCAAGAAATCAAAATGCCGATAAAAAATATTTATATTTAAAGAAACTTGCCGCACATAAAAATACCCATAAATTCCTAAATATTTACTGGAAAACTCCTATCGATGAGGGGAAACCCCCGTATTATAAATGGCCCGAGATTCAAAAATCCCTTTCACCCTCCTCTTGCATGGCATGCCATTACGATCAATACGAGGAATGGAAGAACTCAAGAATGGCGCATTCAATGGATGCGGGAGTGGTAGCGCAGCTTTTATTAAAAAAAATGACCTCAAAACACTGGAAGCCTTGGGTGACAAGCTGTTTGAGCTGCCATTCGCCGATCGGCGAATATTATGTAGAGCAAGGCGGATATAAAGGACTGACAGGGAAGGAAAAGAATATCTTAAAAAATGGTTCAAAAGGGCAAAAAGCGATGGTCGCCGCTTTAAATATGCTAAAAATGCCGATGGGCAAGGGTGCGTTAAGCGTCAGTTGCGCCGCCTGCCATGTCAGATATTACCGCAGATTCGGTCCCGGCGTTAAAAAATATATGAAAGAAGGAAAAATAGCGCATGGCGGTTTCATTCCGGCTGCGGCGTTCACCGGTTCTTATTTTTGTATAAAATGCCATCAATTTGGACAGGATCAAAGGAGGCTTGACGGAAAATTATTCGAAAATACTTACGGCGAATGGAAACAAAGTATTTATGCAAAAAGGGGAATTTCATGCGAGGTTTGCCATAATCCGCAAGGGTCAATGGCTTTTAAAAGCATTTATAATAAAAATTTTATATTGAAAGCCGTAACTATTCACCTTAAAAAGGTTAATATTAATTCCGGCAATGTCCAAACAATTTTGAGTTTGACAAACTCAGGAGTCGGACATGATTTTCCTACTTATACGACGCCTAAGGTTATTTTGAATGTCGGGCAGGAAAATATCGCGGGGAAAGTTATTAAAAAGTCTGTTAAAAGTTATATAATCGGCTGGAGCGTGAGCTTAAATTTAAAGAAGCAATATTTTGATACGCGTCTAAAGCCGTTTCAAACAGCCAAGCTCATTTATGGCCGCCCGTTAGTTGAAGGAGCGCAATATTTAAAGGCGTGGATTTACGTTGAACCTGAATCGCATTATATACGCTTCTTTAAAACATTTTTAAAGATTAAGCGGCTGCCGAAAATTATAAAAATTTTATTTTCAAAAGCATTAAGACAAGATTTGGAGAGCAAATATCTATTGTGGGAAAAACAGATAAAAATAAATTGAAAATTTTTTATTGAAGGCCGGCTATTTCTTTTAATTTATTTAAATCTTTTATAATAATTTTTTTTTTGCGAAAATCGATAATTCCCAAGTTTTTTAATTTATCCAGCACAATCGTTGTCCTTTGCCTCGAGGCTCCCGTCAGGTTTGAAATTTCTTCGTGGGTTAATTTAAATTTAATATTTATTTGGATACAGCGTTCTAATATGTTTATTGAAGATGGTACGAGAACTTCCTCGACCCCAAAATTATTGGCAAGATAAATTAAAACCTCCGATATTCTGGCGTCCAAACTTTTATATGCCAGTGATGTAATTTTTGTTGAAATATATTTAAACCGCAAACCGATTAATTTCAAAACCCTATTGCCTATGACGGGATAAAGATTTAGTATTTTGTCGAAGTCGTCTTTTTTAAATTTGCAAACCTCCGCATCCGTCAAAGCAAAAGCACTTTCGGCATTTAAAAAATCAAAACTTGCTTCGCCGTCAAACACGTAATCGCCAAAATTCCCAAAAATTTCATCCGGCTTTAAAATCTCTACTATAAATTCCTTTCCGCATTCCGTTGACAGCGTTATTTTAATATTGCCTTTTTTCAAAATATAAATATGGCTCGATTGAGATTCTCCTAAATATATAGTATCATTTTCCTTATAATATTCCATTTTCGATAAGTCGTCTATTAAACCGATATCCTTTTTTGAAAGATGTTCGAAAATTTTTAGATTTTGCAACAGCCAGAGTTTGCTCATATTATTTAATACGCGAATTAAAGATTAAATTTATATTAAAAATTTATTAAGATAAAAATATTAAAAAGAATAAGCAAATGTTAGAACGGTTATCATTTTATTTATAGTAATAAGTAATAAACTCATAGCGCGGCGAAACCGAAAGAATCGTAAGCTAAAATTGTTTACCGAGTGAGTCGATTTTGATATTATACTATGTAAAATAATAATTTGAAATATGTATGTAAAACCCGAATCCCGATTTGGGTAAAAATTCAAGGTTTGCGGTATCCGCGCGGAAGGGTGTAACTTTATGCCGAGGTCGATATTTAAGCTCTTAATATTAACGGTCTTATTTTTCGGTTTATCCATTGAACTTACGGGATGTATTCCTTATATAATCGGCAGGAGTTATCGGCAGTACCCATACCCGCCGTCCCATCAGCCTCCAAAATACTACCCGCCGGAGCAAATATCGCATAATGTGGAAGTGGGAATTGCGTCGTGGTATGGGCCGGGTTTTCAAGGCAGGCCGACCGCAAGCGGACAAATATACAATATGTATGATTTAACGGCGGCTTCAAGAACTCTTCCGCTCGATAGTTATGCCTATGTTACAGACTTGGGAAACCACCGGAGCGTAGAGGTCTATGTAAACGACAGAGGGCCGTATTATGGGGATAGAATCATGGACTTATCTTACGCTGCGGCAAGGGCTTTAAAGATGCTTGGTCCCGGCACGGCTTTGGTCAGGGTTCAGTATCTTGGTCCCAAGCCGATCGTTAGGAATATAGTTAATTCTTACAATGTGAAATATGCTATTCCTATGCTTGGCTATACATTGCAGTTTGCGGCATATACAAAAAAACATTTAGCCTTAAACAAGGTCAAGCAGATGAGAAAAGTCGTCCCCGGAGTTCATATTGTTACTAAAACGATACGCGGGATATTTTATTACAAGGTTGTGTTCGGCAAATTTAAAAATCTAAAAGATGCTTATAATTTTGCTAAAATTATTACAAAATACGGATACGATGTTTATATTGCAAAAATAGAATAAATATGAAAAAATAAAACTTATTTATTATAATTTTTTAAAATAGATTAACGCTTCGCTCCCATCCTTCGGCATCTCCGGCACGCAAAGGCGGCGTGTGCCTTTCAACGCGTGCCGAAGGTATGTGAAGTTTATTCTAAACTTTCCCGCCCGCTGTGGCGGAACAGGGGTTGAAAAACTATGAAAATAGCGGCGGTAATACCGGCACGATATAAATCGACTCGTTTCGAGGGCAAACCGCTTGCCCCGATTTTGAATAAACCTATGGTCAGACATGTATATGAAGGCATCATAAAATCTGGTGCGCTGTCCGAGGTTTTGATCGCTACGGAAGACAGCCGTGTTTATGATGCATGCCGCGGTTTCGGGGCCAATGTGATCATGACCAAAGATACCCACCAGTCCGGCACCGACAGGGTCATAGAAGCGGCGGCGGGTACCGGCGCCGATATAATTTTAAATATTCAGGGGGATGAACCCTTGGTAAACACGGAGATAATAGATGCCTTAATTAAGCCTTTTAAAGAAGGCAGCGATATTTTATATACTAGCGTGAAAACCCCGATTTATTCTTATGAGGAATTTACCGACCCCAATAATGTAAAGGTTGTCGTCGATAAAAATAATTTTGGAATTTATTTTTCAAGGAGTCCGATTCCTTACGATAGGGAGAACCCTCAAGGGCTTAAAGATTTTAAAGACATGTTTGGTTTCAAGCATTTAGGGTTTTATGGCTACACAATGGATTTTCTTATCGAATTTGGGAAAATGCCCCCTTCGTATTTAGAGAAAAAGGAAATGCTCGAGCAGTTAAGGGCAATAGAAAACGGCTATAAAATTAAGGTAAACACCGTTAGTATTTCGACTATACCGGTCGATGTTCCAGGCGACATAAAAAAAGTTGAAAATTTTATTTTAAAATCGTATAATAAATAGCTTAACTATTTATTATGGTTCGTTGATAGTATATGATATGGAGTTAAAGCCAAACATCTTAAAATTAAAATTTAAAATTAAAAAATAAAAATTGAAAGGAGTTTTTAACGATGAAAGAAGGAATACATCCAAAAATTTATCAAACAAAGGTAAAATGCGCTTGCGGTGAAGAGTTTGTTACAGGAGGTACGGTTGAAGAGATTCATGTCGATATATGCTCGAAGTGCCATCCGTTTTATACGGGCAAGCAAAAATTTGTCGATAGCGCGGGAAGGATAGACAAATTTAATAAAAAATACGGCAAAAACAATAAGAAGTAATAATTATATATAGAAAAGCATATAACGATATTAATAAAAGATTATAAAGCGGTAATAAAACTTAACCCGCCGTTGGCGGTTATAAAACTTGCCTTCAATGGTTAAACTTATCAATTATACCTCTAAACCGGAGATTACAATAGCAATAGCCGCGAGGCTTTGCTACAGCTCTTACAATATAGCCAAAATTGAAGAGGATTTTAATGCAGGCGAAAAAGGATTAGAAAAGGCAAGGAAATTAATTAAAAAAATCAGGTCGTCAGGCCATGAATCGGTATTGGAGCACTCAAATTTCACTTTCGGAGTAGAAAAACTCTCGAGAAGCGCCTCGCATCAATTAGTTAGACACCGTATCGCGTCATACTCTCAAAGAAGCCAGAGGTATGTTAAGGAGACGAAGCCTCAATATGTTGTCCCAGATTCCATTGTTAAAAATAGTGAATTTTTGAAAAAATATAATAAAGCGATAGACGAGGCTTTCTCTTTATACGGATATCTGCTTGAAAACGGTGTTCCCGCAGAAGACGCCAGATATATACTTCCAAATGCAACGGAAACCCAGCTCGTATTTACAATGAACGCAAGGGAACTCCTGCATTTTTTCAGATTAAGGGGATGCGAAAGGGCTCAATGGGAAATTAGGCGTGTTGCGCAGGAGATGTTTAAACTTGTTTACCCGCTTGCGCCGTCCGTTTTTCATGGCGCAGGTCCCGCATGCGTCAGGGGAAACTGTTCGGAGGGCGAGTTTTCTTGCGGAAAGCCTTCGGAGGTCAGGGCGTCATGGTTAAAAGCGGAATTTGACTTTTAATGGTTAAAAATGGTTGAAAAGGCTTTACATACGCAGGTGAGGTGTATATTTTAATGGTAGATGATGTTTTAATAAAAAAGGCTGCAGAACTAAGCAACGAATCGAAAGAGTTATATGAGCAAATACAAAAAGAAAGCTCGAAGGGCTTTAGCGAAGAAGCGAAAGCACTTTTTAAAAGGTATAATTTAATTAAAAAAACCGCAGAACAAGCCAATGAATATAATAAAATTACCTTCGATATAAAAGACCTCGAGAAATTGGTTAAAGTCGAAACCAATGAAGCATTGCTTGAAATGGAGCTTGAAGAGATAAATTCCCTGAAAACTAAAGCGTCAAAAATAGCAAAAGATTTGCGGGACTTTTTTTACCCGAAAGAAAATATTCAGGACAAAGATATTTTATTGGAAATAAGGGCTGCCACAGGCGGGGAAGAAGCTGCCCTTTTTGCGCTTGACCTATTCAAAATGTATAACAAATATGCTTTGAATAAAAACTTTAAATTCGAAGTAATATCTTTGAGCGCTTCCTCTTCGGGAGGATTAAAAGAGGTAGTGGTATCGGTTAAGGGTGAAGGTGCATACCGCCTCTTAAGGAATGAAAGCGGCGTTCACAGGGTGCAGAGGATTCCCGCCACGGAAACTCAGGGGCGCGTTCATACATCCGCCGCTACCGTTGCCGTTATGCCGGAACCGGAAGAAATTGACCTTAAAATAGACGCCCAAGATTTAAGGATAGATGTCTATCGCTCTACGGGGCATGGCGGACAAAGCGTGAACACAACCGACTCGGCCGTCAGGGTTACCCACATCCCGACGGGTCTCGTCGTTACCTGCCAGGACGAAAAATCCCAGCATAAAAATAAGGCAAAAGCCTTAAGGATACTCAGGTCAAGACTTTTGAGCAAAATAGAAGCGGATAAAAAAAGCTTAGAGGCGCAAAGCAGAAAAAGTATGGTTGGGAGCGGCGACAGAAGCGAAAAAATAAGGACATATAACTTTCCGCAGGGTAGAATTACCGATCACAGGGCAGGGATAACCATACATAAGTTAGCTTCTGTTATGGACGGCAATCTGGATGAACTTTTGATACCTTTGGCAGATTATTTTGAATCTCAAAAATAGTTATAATTTTAATATAGACATAGATAAAGATTTGTCGGTTTACAAATTAATTAAATGGGGCGAACTTTGCCTTAAAGGTAAAAATATCCCAAATCCGTTTAATGAATCAGCCATCATTATGGGGTATGTTCTTAAAAAACCTTTAGACGGAGTTATTACTTCTTATAATATTAAACCGGTTAAAAATCATATTAATTTATTTAAAAAGCTGATTATAAAGAGAAGCCTGGGAGAGCCGTACGCTTATATCGTAAAGAAAAAGGAGTTTTATTCAACCCCCTTTTTTGTTAATAAATCTGTTTTAATACCGAGACCTGATACGGAATGTTTAGTCGAAGAAACATTAAAAGAGATTGAAAGGCTTCAAAAAAGCTTAAAAAGAAAAATATCCATTATAGATTTGGGAACCGGGTCTGGTTCTATAGCGATTTCTATTGCAAAGAATTCAAGTAATGTTATAATTTATGCTGTAGATAATAGCTTGAAAAGTTTGGAAGTGGCAAAAAAAAACATTATTTTTAACGGCGTTGAAGATAAGGTTGTATCGGCATATTTTGATATGCTAAAACCCGATATTTACGGGCTCAATGAAACGAAAGCGCGGCGGTCCGCAGGTCAGGCAAAGCCGGACTTAAATGCTAAGTTATTTGATAATGCCCTGTGCGGCTTTGACATAATAGTATCGAACCCGCCTTACATTAAAACGGGGGAATTAAAAACCTTAGATGACGATGTTAAACTTTATGAGCCTTTAAAGGCATTAGACGGCGGCAAAGACGGGCTTAAATTTTATAGAAAAATATTTGAATTAGTCGCCTTAGCCGAAAACCCTTTGTCTTCGGCGTCAAAAAAGAGGAAAAGTCTTATTTTGGAAATTGATTGCAGGGAAAAGTCTGCCATAGAACATTTATATAATGAAAAATTTAAAGATATAATATTTAAGCAAATTACTTTTATTAACGATTTAAATAAAAAGGAAAGGGCGGTTAAAATAATATATGGACAAAATGATAATTGAGGGCGGTATTCCATTAATCGGAGAGGTGCAGGTAAGCGGTTCCAAAAATGCCTCCCTTCCCATAATTGCTTCTTCCATAATGTTTGACGACACCTGCAACGAAATTTTTAATGTTCCTGACCTTGAAGATATCAAGACAATCAAAAAACTTTTGATAAGCCTCGGCGCCGAAATTAAAGAATCCGGCGAAACGGACAAGGTTATCATAAATACATCAAATATTAATAATTATGAAGCCCCTTACGACCTTGTCAAAACGATGAGGGCATCCGTTCTGGTTTTAGGACCTCTTCTTGCAAAATATAAAAGAGCAAGGGTTTCTTTGCCCGGCGGCTGCGCGATTGGAGCAAGACCCATAGATTTTCATTTAAATGCCCTTAAACTTTTGGGGGCTAATATCGTAGTGGATCACGGATATGTCGAAGCCTTTACGGAACAGCTCAGAGGCGCAACAATCAACTTCCCTATCCCGTCCGTTACCGGAACGGAAAATGTTGTTATGGCGGCATCGCTTGCGGAAGGGACGACTGTGATAAACAATGCCGCAAGAGAACCTGAGATTGACGACCTGATTCTTGCGTTAAATAACGGCGGAGCCGACATAAAAAGAATCGAGCCGTCCTTGATTGTCGTAAACGGGGTTAAAAAATTAAATAAACTGAGCCACAGAGTTCTTCCCGACCGCATAGAAGCAGGAACATTTATGGTAGCTTCCGCCATAACAAGGGGGGATATTACCATAAAAGATATTAATGTAAGCCATCTTAAGTCCATTATCGATAAACTTTCGGAGGCCGGGGCAAAAATTGTTATAAATTCCCAGTCTTCTTTAAGGATAAAAGGGTCTAAGGTCATTAAAAGCGTCGATATTTCCACTGCCCCTTATCCCGATTTTCCTACCGATATGCAGGCTCAAATGATGGCATTAATGACAATTTCCAGCGGGCTTTGCGTTATATCCGAAAATGTATTCGAGAACAGATTTATGCATGTTGCCGAACTTATGCGCCTCGGTGCAAATGTAAAAGTCAGGAATAATTTTGCCATCGTAAAAGGCGTAAAAAGGCTTTCGGGGGCAGAAGTTATGGCCACGGATTTAAGGGCAAGCGCTTCGCTTGTTTTAGCAGGATTAGCCTCATTTGACGGTTATACGGCAGTTTCAAGAATTTACCATTTAGACAGAGGCTACGAAAAAATGGAAAAGAAATTGGCGAATCTTGGAGCCGTGATATCCAGAGTAAGCGAAGCCGAATCTTCCAATATTAACGAATTTGCAGAAAAAGATATAAATTATGGCAAGGGTATGTAATAGTAAGGCATAAAATGGCTAATACGCAAAAAAAGATCAAAAAACTTAAAATCGCAATTCCAAAGGGCAGAGTTTTAAAGGACAGCCTTGACCTTTTAAGGAAATCAGGATTTATTCAACATCCCGATTACGATTACGATTCAAGAAGACTTATATTCGATTACGAAGACGACAGGGTCAGCCTTTTAATAGTCAAGCCGTGGGATGTTCCTACATTCGTAGAATACGGGGCTGCCGACGCCGGCATTTCGGGAAAGGATGTTTTACTCGAAAAACCGAAAAATGTATATGAACCTTTAGATTTAAGAATAGGCAGATGCAGGATTGTCGCTGCCGCCGGCGAGGATTTAATTAAACATGGTCTGCCTCCGCTTGCCGCTTCCGTGGTAGCAGATAACATTTTCACAGGGAATTCAATTATTAACGATGATATACATAATTGGGGCGATATTCATATTACCAATATGAATGATAATGACAAAAAGTTATTTTTTTCAAAAATTAAAGATAATGTCAAAAAATTGTATCATTCAAAGGCAAATTTGCGGGTTGCGACAAAGTATGTTCGCATAGCAAGGGATTTCTTTAATAAAAAAGGCGTTCCAAATGTTCAAATAATAAAGCTTTACGGTAATGTCGAGCTTGCGCCCGTCTCGGGTCTTTGCGATTTTATCGTAGACCTTGTTTCGACCGGCGAAACACTGAGGCAAAATAATCTGATGCCGATTGAAGATGTTGCTGTTGTTAGCTCAAGGCTTATAGTAAACAGGGCAAGCCTTAAAATTAACCCCGGGGGGATTGCATCCCTGATAGATAATTTAAAGCGGCAGGTTGAAAAAAATGCGGATATTTGATTCAAAAGGGGATGGCTTTAAGGGATTTTTAAAAAAAAGAAGACTTAAACAGACAGGTTTTACGGACAAAATTCAGCAGGAACTCAAAGCCGTCCGCTTAGATATTCTGGATAAAGGCGACGAAGCATTGTCGTTTTATACGGAAAAATTCGATAAAATTAAGCTTTCCCCTCCAGATTTTTTAGTTACAAATAATGAAAGCAATAGAGCCCTTAATTCGGTGAATAAAGAAGAAAGAACCATAATAGAAAAAACAATAGAAAGGGTTTACGATTACCATTCAAAACAAAGATTGCAAACATGGTTAAATTGCGATGATTCTATTATTACGGGTCAATTAATATCGCCTTTAAACAGGGTAGGAGTTTATGTTCCCGGCGGTAAAGCAAGCTATCCTTCTTCCGTTATAATGAATGCTATTCCTGCTAAAGCGGCAGGGGTAAAAGAAATTATAATGGTTACCCCTCCTACCGAAAAGTTAAACGATTATGTCATCGCCGCAGCCGTATTATGCGGCATCAAGAAAATATACAGGGTTGGAGGTCCGCAGGCTATATTTGCGCTTGCTTACGGGACGAATACTATCCCTCAGGTTGACAAGATAGTCGGGCCGGGCAATATATATGTTGCTACCGCCAAGAGAATGGTTTACGGCGATGTCGATATAGATATGATTGCGGGGCCGAGCGAGATTGCGATAATATGCGATGAATTTGCGGATCCAAAACTTGTCGCAATCGATATGATGAGCCAGGCAGAACACGACGAGATGGCGGTTTCGACCCTGATAAGCAGTTCGGCTGAACTTATCGGGGAGGTTAAGCATATATTACCCGGACTAATAAAAAAAGAAGATAGAAAAGACATAATTGAAAAGTCTATAAATTCTAACGCTTCTTTGGTTTTAACAGGCGGGATAGACGAGTCTATAGAGCTTGCCAACGAGCTGGCGCCGGAACATTTAGAACTTTATATTAAGGATCCGTTCGAAAAATTATTTTTAATAAAAAATGCCGGAGCCATATTTTTAGGCGGGAATACTCCCGAAGCAATAGGGGATTATGTCGCCGGTCCAAGCCATGTTTTGCCTACGGGCGGCACGGCAAGATTTTTCTCCCCTTTAGATACGGTATCTTTTCTTAAAAGAACAAGCGTTATTTCGTCAAGCCCAGATTTTTTATCGAAAAGCGCGGGCGATGTCAAATTCTTTTCCGATATCGAAGGACTAAGCGCCCATGGCGAATCGGTAAGTTTTCGCGTTAAAAAAACAAAAAATAATAAAAATTAATATGCCGCCCTTGAAAATAGAAAATTTTATTAAAAACAGCGTTCTAGAGCTTAGCGCTTACGAGGTAAGCGGGGTTGAACCGCGCGGGGCATTGAAACTTGATGCGAACGAATCCAATTATACTTTAAGCAAAAAGATAAAGCAAAGATACGCAAATTTTATAAAAGATACGCTTATAAATCTTTATCCCGATTCAAGTTCGGAAAACCTTATCAAATTACTCGAAGCATTTTATAATACGGCGGCCAAAAATTTTATTTTCGGCAACGGTTCGGACGAACTTATCTCGATTATCCTCCTCAGCCTTAAAAAAGATGTTGTCGTAAACATTCCAACCCCGTCTTTTTCCATGTACGACATCATAGCAAGATATAATGATTTAAAGATTAATCATATAAAACTTGACGAAAAATGTTTCGACCTGCCCAAAAATACAGGTATTAATCAAAACGGCGCCAATAATATATATTTTTTCAGTTATCCTAACAACCCGACTGGAAATCTCTTTGACCGCAATATTATAAAAGGTCTTTTAAAAAATAAAAATAATATTGTCGTGGCAGATGAGGCTTATATATATTTTTCAAACAAGGAATCTTTTATAAAATATATACCGGAATACGATAACTTAATCGTTTTGAGGACCTTTTCCAAAATAGGGCTTGCAGGATTAAGGTTCGGAATGCTTTTTTCCGGCGGCAGGCTTATAAATGAATTTAATAAAATAAAATTACCTTTTAATGTTAATTCTTTAACATTAAGTTCTATCGAATTTTTTTTAGATAATTTTAGCGAATTCGAAAAAAATATAAAGAAAACGATAAATCAAAGGGAGAAATTATACTCCGCATTAAAGAAATTCGATTTTATCTCCATTTACCCCTCAGATGCCAATTTTATTTTAATAAGACTTAAAGACGATAAAATAAAAACCAAATTTAACAGGTTTCTTAAAGATAATAAAATAATCATAAGAAGTTTTACCGGCGGCATGGAGTTATTTTACAGAATAACCGTCGGCACGCCCGCCGAGAATAAAAAGCTAATCGATTATTTCAAAGCTTTTTAAGAGCGTATTTATATTCCGGAACAATCCTTTATTCTTCGGATTGTAGCCGTTTCCTAAATCGGGATTTGGGCCGTTTCATTTATATTCAAATTTTTTTATTAATGGTGTATAATTTTTATATCATAAATGAATGGAAAAATCTAAAGTGGAAAACAAGACTACTAAAGTTAAAAAAGACCGTCCAAAAGGGCGCAAAGGCGATTTTAAAAGAAAAACGACGGAAACCGATATAAAACTTTCGTTAAATCTTGACGGGAAAGGCATCTACGATATAGATACGGGCGTTCCGTTTTTTAACCATATGCTCGAGCAATTTTCGAAACATTCCCGTTTCGATATGACCCTTAAGGCAAAGGGGGATATAGATGTCGATCTTCATCACCTTATAGAAGATACGGGTATCGTTATAGGCGGCGCATTAAAAGAGTTATCGGGTGATAAAAAGGGCATCCAGAGGTTTGGCAGCGCTTTTGTCCCAATGGACGAGGCATTGGTTCACACGGTTGTAGATTTTTCGGGAAGGTCGTTTTTTGTGTATAAGGATAACAGCGAAGAGGCGGGCTCTGTTTATTTGATAAAATCCCTTGAAGAACTTTCCGATAAATATAGTAATTTTGATAAAGAAGGCACAAGAGAAGTCCTTATCGATAAATTTTTTTATGTTTATTCGAATATTTTTTTTGAAGCGTTGTGCAAAAATGCCCTTATAAATTTACATATCAATGTTATGTACGGTTCTAATAATCACCATATCGTCGAGGCGGTATTTAAATCGGCAGGCATAGCGATAGCGGATGCCCTTAAAGTTGCCGAAGGTTATGGAATACCGTCCACAAAAGGCAGTATTTGATTTATAAATTTATTTGTTTTTTAATATATTATATATAGAAATAATAAATATAGAAATGGAAAGGTCATTTTATTGCAAAAGAAAGGCATTTTTTGTTTCGTTTTTTTTACTTATATTTAATTTACTTATAGTCTTTAAAAGCGCTTATGCTTATAGCGGCAATATAACTAAAATTACCGGAGTTTCCGTTAATCGCGGCAGCGGGGCTATCGATATTTATACTATCGGCAAGCCTTTTTATAAGGGGTATTTATTTTATAAGGGACCCAAAAATTTTTTCATATTGGTTTTCGGACATTCAATTTTGTACGGAGCCGGAAAAAAGGTAGCCCGCCCTTTTAAAAATGTATTTTCGGTTTCATATTCGCAATTCAGCACAAGTCCGGAATATTCCGTTCATATCGTAATCAGGCAAAATTTACCGGCAAAGCCGCGGATAAGGACGGTAAGCATTGGAAATAACCGTTATAAGACCGCCGTATATGTCTTAAATATTGCAAAAAAATTCAAGAAAAATATTACGGCGCCGGGAGGTAAGCCGACTCCTGCCGTCAGACATATTAATTTCAATGTTTTTATAGACGCGGGCCACGGCGGGGACGACCCGGGGGGGATCGGACCTATGGGTCTTCCTGAAAGTTTTGTAAACTTAAGCATTGCATTAAAATTAAGAAAAATTTTGGAAGCTAAGGGAATAAAAGTAGAAATAGACAGGACTTCCAATACAAATGTCGGCTTGCCGCAAAGGGCGGCGGAGGCAAATAGAAGCGGGGCAAATTTATTCATAGGGCTATATTGCAATTCCGTCGTAGTTCCTTACCTTTACGGAACTACGACTTACTATTTTCATAAAAACTCGCGCAGATTTGCAGGTTATCTGGAACACTATATCTCATTGCACTTAAACCTTAAATATGACGGCGTTGTGCATGACGATTTATATGTATTGAGATTTACGGACATGCCCGCGGTAATAATAGAATATGCGTATATTTCCAATCCGTACGAGGAACATTTGCTGGCTTCTTCGACTTTCAGACAACTAATCGCCAACGGAATCGCGAACGCGATTATTAGATACTATAATTTAAAATAGAAAAAATAATTATGAATATTGTTATAATAGACTATGGAATGGGAAATCTTAAAAATGTTCAGAATGCTTTTGATTATTTAGGGTATCCGTCAAAAATTACAGGCAGCTATAACGATATCGAGCGTGCTTCGCATCTTGTGCTGCCGGGTGTCGGCGGATTTAAAGACGCTATGCTTACCCTCAAACAAAAGGGACTGGTTGAACCCGTTAAGGCTGCCATAAATAGCGGAAAGCATTTTTTGGGGATTTGTCTCGGCATGCAGCTTTTATTCGAAACTTCCGAAGAATTTGGACATAGCGAGGGATTGGCCGTTTTAAAAGGAAAGGTGGTAAAATTTAACGAGGACAACACTCCTTTGATACCGCATATCGGGTGGAACGATATAGAAATATTAAAACAGGCGAACGAACCTGCGCCATCTGCCCGCGGGGCAGGCATGTTTAACGGAATCAAAAATAACACCTTTTTTTATTTTCTCCACTCATACTATTGCGTGCCTGAGGAAAATATTACCGTCGCGACCTGTTATTATTATGAAAAATTTGCCGCCTGCATAAAAAAGGATAATGTTTTTGCGTGCCAGTTTCATCCCGAAAAAAGCCACACCGGCGGTTTAACATTGTTGAAAAATTTTGTCCTAAATTATACGGATTAAATTATTATGTTTATAATACCTGCCGTCGATATACTGGGTTCAAAATGCGTGAGATTGACTATGGGGGATTACGGCCTTAAAAAGGAATACGAACTCTCGCCTTTGGAGTCCGCCGTTAACTGGCAGGAGATGGGGGCAAAAAGGCTCCATTTAGTCGATTTGGACGGCGCCAAATCGGGAAATCCGGATAATTTTGGTGTTATAAGGGATATTATAAAATCCGTAAAAATTCCTGTGGAGGTAGGCGGAGGAATAAGGGATAATAAAACGATAGAAAGCTATTTCGATACTGGCGCCTCTTATGTCGTTTTAGGCTCTATATTGTTTAAGGATATAGGTTCGGTAAGTCCGTCCTTGTTAAAATATAGAGGCAGGATAATCGCAGGAATGGATATGTATGATGAAAAAATCGCTATCTCCGGCTGGAGAGAGCTTATCGATATGCCGTTAATCGAAACCATAGGCGGATTAAAGGATAATTACGGAATAGAAACCTTTATATTTACCGATATTAAAAAAGACGGGATGCTTTCGGGGGTTAATTTAGAACTTATATCGAGGCTTGCAAAATTAAATATAAGCCTTATCGCATCTGGAGGCGTTTCCGCTTTGGACGATATTATTAAACTTAAAGAACTGAATCTTTCCAACCTCAAAGGGGTAATAGTCGGAAAGGCTTTATATGACGGAAGGCTCGATTTGAAAAAGGCAAATGCTTTATTATCATGATAGATTAAGGATATAATATAAATACAATAAAAAATAAGGCTGAAAAATTTTATGCTTGCAAAAAGAATAATACCGTGTCTCGATATTAAAAACAACGAGGTTGTTAAAGGCATCCATTTTGAGGACTTGCAAAGTGCGGGAGATCCCCTTGAGCTGGCAAAAAGATATAACGACGAACTTGCCGACGAACTTATGTTTTTAGATATTACCGCATCGCACGAAAAAAGGAAAACAATCCTTGAGCTTGTCAGAAAGGTTTCGGAAAATATTTTTATTCCTTTCAGCGTCGGGGGTGGGGTTTCGGACTTAGAAGATATAAGAAATTTGTTAAACAGCGGGGCGGATAAGGTGTCGATCAATACGGCCGCGGTTCTCAATCCTGATTTAATAGATTCTGCGGCAAAGAAATTCGGCTCATCCACGATAGTTATAGCAATAGATGCAAAAAAGCTCGGCGATGATTATATAGTTTTCACGCACGGCGGAAGAAATAATTCGGGAGTAAATGCCGTAAATTGGGCAAAAGAGGTTTATAACAGAGGCGCGGGGGAGATACTTTTAACAAGCATGGATAGGGACGGGACTAAGAATGGTTACGAAATAAACCTTACTTCATCGGTTGTCAGGAATGTTAAAATTCCGGTGATTGCGTCAGGAGGGGCAAGGGATGCCAAAGATATGGAAGAAGTCTTTGTTAAGGCAGATGCAAGCGCCGCTTTAGCCGCATCGATATTTCATTATGAAACTACCGGCATTATTTCCATAAAAAAGTATTTAAAATCAAAAGGAATAACCGTAAGATTATAACAGGATTAAAATTGTAAAAGATTATGGATGAAAAAGAAAATAATTCAGGCGATATAACTTTCGATATTTTTAACGAGGAAACCCTTGAACTATTTTTAAAAAAAATCGATTTTTCCAAACAGGGCGGACTTATTCCCGCAATAGCTCAGGATTATTTTTCAAAGGAGGTATTGATGCTGGCATTCATGAACGAAGAGGCGTTGAGAAAATCCGCCTCCAGCGGCTATGCCCATTATTTTTCGAGGTCAAGAAATAAACTCTGGAAAAAAGGGGAAACTTCAGGCAATGTTCAGGAGATAAAGGATATTTTTTTTGATTGCGATAGCGACAGTATTTTGCTTAAAGTAATTCAAAAAGGCCCCGCCTGCCATACGGGACATAAAACCTGTTTTTATTCAAAAGTCAATAATAAGCTGATAAAAAGGGATTATCTTGAAAATAAAGATAAGGATGAAAAGGAGGATTGCAAAGAATTCTATTCGCTCAAATTAATTTTTGACCTTATAAAAAGCAGGGAGGGTTTGGCTCCGGATAAATCGTATGTGGCAAAACTATTGCAATCCGGTCCGGAGAAAATTGGAAAAAAACTTCAGGAGGAATCGCTTGAACTTATTTTATCTGCCATAGAGAGAAAAAAGGATAAGATAATTTACGAGGCCGCCGATCTAATGTTTTTTTATATGGTTTTTTTAGTATTTACAGGCGTTGATTTTTCTTCGATAATCGATGAGTTAAGAAGAAGGGAAGGAATTTCCGGCATAGATGAAAAAAATTTAAGATAAAAAATTAGATAAAAAATTATTGATTGACAAAGTAATAAAAAATATAAGATACTATATATAATATAAAAATATAAATAAAATAGGCGGATTGTCGATAAAAGGAGGCGAAATAAGCATTGTCTATCGTAAAAATTAAGGAAAACGAATCTTTTGAAAATGCATTGAGAAGATTTAAAAAGTCCTGCGAACGAGCCGGAATTCTTTCAGAAATTAGAAAAAGGGAACATTACGAAAAACCGAGCGTAAAGAAAAAGAAAAAGGCTGCGGCCGCAAGGAAAAGAAATTCGAAAAAAAATTATTTTAACTATTAATTTATTTTTATGAATTATATAGATATAGCCTTTTTAATTTTATTTGCGGCAGTTATGATAAGGGGCTTTTTTAGGGGCTTTGTTAAAGAGGCTATATCCGTAGCGGGGCTTTTTTTTGCTTATTTTGGCGGCATGTACGCTATATCAAAGGTAAGCGGTTCTTATTACCTTAAAATGTTTCACAACGAAGAAGCCGGAAAAATTATTATTTTCACCGGTGTATTTATTTTGATAGTAATTATTTTTGCCGTTATTTCAATAATAATCACAAAAATTTTAAATTTGCTTCAACTCGGGGTTTGCAACAGAGCCGGCGGTTTTTTTTTGCGGGAATTAAAACCTTTGTCTTTTTAAGTTTAGCCGTATATTTTCTGTTTTCCTTTTCTTTAATAAATAAATATTACGGATATTATAAATATCATAATATTTTCCCTTACCTTCTTGAAGCCGGCAGGTTCTTAGCAGCATACATTAATAAATTTTATTAAAGTCTTGTCTTTAGCCCGGCGATTAATAATATAAGATGAACCATGGATAGAAATATGGAAACAGAACAGGACGCAAGGCGGGCGGGACGCCGGTCAGGCGGAGACAACTTCGCTTCGGCGGAACTCATTTTATCATATACAAATATAGTTGACGAAGTTTCCGGATTCGTTAAATTAAAGAAGGTTGGCAATAATTACTCCGGGTTATGCCCGTTTCATTCGGAAAAAACTCCTTCTTTTTATGTTAATGAATCAAAAGGGCTTTACTATTGTTTTGGATGCGGCAAGGGCGGCAATGTTATCGGTTTTCTAAAAGATATAAGGGGGGAATCGTTCGGCGAGGTTGTCCGCTACCTTAAACAGAAATATAATATCCCGCTCGAAGATACAAAATATTATAAAACAAATAACAGTCAAAAAGACGAAGAGCCGCTTAAAAAAATTCTTAACCTCTCTTTAAATTTTTATTACGAAAATCTTTTTGTTTATCTTTCGAACAGCCGCCATATAATTAAATATCTTCAAGAAAGAGGCATAGATGAAAATACCGCAAAAGAATTTAAATTAGGATTTGCGGGACCAGGGAACGGATTAACCAAACTCCTGTCGAATAACAAAGCCGATCTCGATATCTGTGCTAATGCGGGGTTATTGGTCAGGAAATCAGGCCCCGGCAATCAATATTTTGACCGTTTTACAAATAAACTCGTTATCCCTATATTCGATAGGAATAACGAGCCTATAGCCTTTGCCTCCAGATCTGTTTTGCAGGATTCTAACGGGCCAAAGTATATCAACACCAATAATTCCCCGATTTTTATTAAGAACAGCACCCTGTTCGGCTTAAACAAGTCTTTACCGTTTATAAAGAAAGAAAATAGCGTTATCGTGGTTGAGGGCTATTTCGATATGATAATGCTTTATTCGAGGGGCATTAAAAATGTAGCCGCGACTATGGGGACCGCGCTTTCAAAGAATCACATTATTATTTTGTCAAGGTTGTGCGATGAGATTATCTTACTTTTTGACGGGGATAAGGCGGGTATAAATGCCATTAATAGAGGTATCGAGCTTTTTCAAGGTTTTATGGATAATTCCGATAAAAATATATATGCGGCAACCTTAAGCGGAGGGGACGATCCTGACAGCTTTGTTAGAAAATATGGAAAGGAAAGGCTTATCAAATTAATTTCGGATAATAAAAAATCACCGGTAGATTTTATTATAGATTACTATATGAATAATTTATCAGGCGAAACTGCCAAAGATGATAGCGGGAAGAATGACGAGGTTTTAATTAAAAATAATAAAAAGTATGGTATAATATATAATAAGGACGATATAAGGGAGCTTAAGAAGAAGATTTCTATATTAAAGGATGTGGCGCCTTTTATAAAAAAAATAGATAATAATATAATACTTTCCCATTATATAAATTTAATCTCTAACAAGCTCGGATTAAAAGAAGATATTATCAGGGATTACGTTTCTTCGAAGAAAATATCATCAGCCTTTGCGGATTCAAAAGATGAATCCGGTTTTCAGAGCGAAAATTATGAAAAAGATTTAAATATTGAGGATTTAGTTATTGCAAAGTTATTTTACAATTTGCTCTTGACAGATTATATTAATGATGATATAATCAACGAATTTTCCGATAAAGATGCTATTTATATAATAAAAGCAACAAAAAAAACGCTGAAAGAATTAAGGAACAGCGAAGCCGACGGCGATTTTAATCGGGGAAATAGCCGCATGATAGAAGAAATAATTTCTAATACGGAAAATAAATCAAAATGGAGCCGTATCTATTATTCTATATCATTTTCATCCGGTTATAAAGATAAAACAACTTTAGAAGATGAAAGAAGGGATATTAAGAAGCTTCTTATTAAGCTTAAAATAGATAATATTAACAAAGCCTGCGGATGTTTATTAGATGAACTTAAAAGCGGGAAATTAGATGAAAGCGTCAGATTGTTAAAATTTAAAGAACTTAATAAATTAAAATACTTATCAAAAGAATTTCAAAAGAAAATTTGCAGTTTTTAATGTTAAAAGACTGAATAAAAAAAAATATGGAAAACAAAAACAAAAATAAAAACAAACAAAATAAAATTATCGGGGGTGCATCTAAAGATACCTTAAAATTAGAAAGCAAAAATAAAGACCTCGACAACCAGATAATCAAGAAAAGCATCGAAAAAGCCAAAGAACAGGTCGGCAGGTTATCTTACGACGATTTTAACGATGTCCTTCCTCAGGAGATAGTATCGCCTGACCAAATCGATGATTTAATAAGCATGCTTGGCGAAAAAGATATCGACCTCAACGGAGATTCATCCGCCGTGTTTGCCCATAAAACAAAACATGCAAATGAATTATATAACGAGGAAATAGAAGAGGAAGAAGATATTGCGCTCAGAACAAACGACCCTGTCAGAATGTACCTGAAAGAGATGGGTTCCGTTTCCCTTCTTAACCGCGAAAGAGAAATAGAAATAGCCAAAAGCATCGAAGAAGGAGAAGAAGAGATTTTTTCTTCCGTTTTAAATTCCGATATTCCGATAAAGTGGGTCATATCGATGGGGGAAAAATTAAAAAATCAAGAGATAAGCGTTGCCAGTCTTATTTCCGATTTTGACGATGAGGAATTTCCAAGCGAAAAAGAGATTGAAAAAGCGGTGGGAAGGGTTTTGTCCATTATCGAAAAAATTAAAAAAGAAGTGGGTTATACTTCTTTGGAGATAAAAGAAGTTAGCGGCAACAAGAAAAAACATGGTTTTTTAAATAAAAAAAGCAAAAAAACCGCTTACGCAGAGGGTAAAGAGGGCATAGAGGGGCAGATTAAAGATTACCATGGGGGCGGCGAGTTGCATGCCGATATCGATAACGAAGATATCGTAAGCCGGATACCCGGAATAAATCGTAAAAATCAATCCGAAGCTGCTAAGAAAAAGATACTTCTCTATTTTAGAGAATTAGGACTTAAGAAGAAAATAACCGATAAAGTTATAACGAAACTTAAGAACCAAAATTTAAAAATGCTGGAATATGAGGAAAATATAAAAGAGCTTGAAAGCGCGTTAAGGCATAAAACGGATATGTTTAATCCCGCAAGGTCTCAAGAGCATAAGCGAATCGACAGCATTAACAAACTTATTAATGAATACAAATCCAAAATATCGTTAATAGAAGACGAGGTCGGCGTCTCCAAGGATGAACTTAAAAATATTGTCGAATCGATAAAAATAGGGGAAGAAAAATCAAAAACCGCAAAAACCGAACTTGTCGAAGCCAATTTAAGACTTGTAGTGTCGATTGCCAAGAAGTATTCAAACAGGGGGCTTCAATTTCTTGACCTTATCCAGGAAGGCAACATCGGCCTTATGAAGGCTGTCGAGAAATTCCAGTATCAAAGGGGATATAAATTTTCGACATATGCAACATGGTGGATAAGGCAGGCAATAACCCGGGCGATTGCCGATCAGGCTAGAACCATCAGAATCCCGGTTCATATGATTGAAACTATCAACAAATTAATACGGACTTCTCGCGCTTTAGTTCAGGAGATTGGAAGAGAGCCTGCGCCCGAAGAGATTGCCGAAAGAATGGATCTCCCCATAGACAAGGTCAGGAAAGTTTTGAAAATAGCCAAGGAGCCGATATCCTTAGAGACCCCGATTGGCGAAGAGGAGGATAGCCATCTTGGCGACTTTATCGAGGATAAAACTACCGTTCTGCCCTTAGAAGCAGCCATTAACACGGACCTTGAAGAGCAAACCGGAAAGGTTCTGTCCACTCTTACCGATAGGGAGGAAAAGGTGCTCCGAATGCGGTTTGGCATTGGAATAAAATCAGATCATACATTAGAAGAAGTCGGTCAGGAGTTTGGGGTTACAAGGGAAAGAATCAGGCAGATAGAGGCTAAAGCATTAAGAAAACTCAGGCACCCGAGCCGCTCCAAAAGACTTAAAACATTTGTAAAGTAAGTAGTGCATTAAGGGCCTATAGCTCAGCTGGTAGAGCGGCCGGCTCATAACCGGTTGGTCCCTGGTTCGAACCCGGGTGGGCCCACCATTTTAAAATGCCATTATTAATAAAAGATGTTATTGATAAATTAGAGAGTTTAATCCCGCTAAGCCTCCAAGAAGAATGGGATAACTCGGGGTATCAAATAAAATTAACCGATGAACCTCTTTCAGGTGTCGTAACATCCTTAGACCTTACGGATAAATGCGCAAATATTGCCCTCAAGAAAGGTTTTAATCTCATTTTAATTCATCACCCCTTTTTTTTCCACCCTTTACATTCGGTGGATTTAGATTCTAAAGATGGGAAAATCTTTAATCTTCTTGTTAAAAACAGAATCTGTGTCTATTCGATGCATACTAATTTTGATTCTTCGCGGTATTCGATGAATCATTATATCGCAAATAAACTTGGCATTAAAGAAAGCCGCCCTCTAATACCGCATAAAAGAAAATTATACAAACTTTCGGTTTTTATTCCAAAGGGTTATGTAAAGCCTGTAAGAGACATTCTTTTTGCCTATGCAAACCCTAAAATCGGGAACTATGAAAATTGTTCCTTCGAAACTAAAGGAAGGGGTTCATTTAAGCCGCTTTCAGGAGCAAATCCGTTTATAGGCAGTCCTGAAACAACCTCTTTTACGGATGAATCTAAGCTCGAGGTCATAATCGAAGAAAGAGCCGTAAACAAGGCGCTGGACGAATTAAAAAGGGTCCACCCTTATGAAGAAGCCGCTTTTGATTTATATCCCTTATATGACTTCGGGGGCAGTTTCCCGGACGGCATGGGAGCCATGGGAAATTTAGAACCTCCAACCCTTCTTGAAAATCTTCTAAATAAAATCGACAGGCTATTTAATCCTTTGTTTATCCACTATTGCGGAAAATTAAACAGTACGATAAAAAAAATTGCCGTCGTTTCGGGAAGCGGTTTTTCGTTTATAGACGAGGCAATTAAAAATAACTGCGGCATTTTAATATCTTCCGAATTAACGCATAGCAAGGCTCTTAAAGCCGATAAAAGCGGCATATGTTTAGCGGAGCTTCCTCATTTTGATATGGAAAAGTATTTTACTTCGCTTGTCAGGGATATATTGATAAAGGAATTTAGTATTCCTGTAATAGAAAATAATAATGAAAATAATCCGTTTTTTAAATATAAAGGAGGGAAGATTTGAACCAGCAGATTTTATTTATAATTGAGATTCAGAAAATCGATATGGATTTGTTAAAGTTAGAGGAGGCGGCAAAAGAGGCGTTTAAAGGCATCGAGGAAACAAAAGATGTTCTTAAGGCAAAAGAGGAAAGACTTGGGAAACTGAAAGAAGAGCTACTGGAGTTAAATAAGAAAATAGGCATGGAAGAGCTTAATATAAAATCATATGATGAAAGAATTGCAAAAATGAAGGATGCTCAAAAACTTATCCAGACCAATAAAGAATACAACGCAATGCAAAAATCCATAAAGGATAACGAATCTTTAAAAAAGAAGTCCGAGGATGATATACTATCATATTTAAGCAGTAAAGATGAAGTGGATAATGAAGCATTGCAGGTTCAAAAAGAGGCGGATGAGCTGACCCATAGTTTGTCGGAAAAGAAAGATAGTTATAAAAAAAATGAAAAAGAGCTTGATGCGGCAAAAAAGGATTTTGCCGGCAAGAGAGCTTTGCTTGTTGGCAAAATAAAAAAAGAGCATTATGCGGTATATGAAACGATAAAAAGAAGCAAAAAATTACCTGCCATAGCTTCCGTAACAAAGTCGGGCGCATGCACCGGGTGTTATAGAATGCTCCCCCCTCAGCAGTTCAATGAACTTTTATCGGAAAAATTATTTATGCAATGCCCGATATGCTCAAGAATATTATACATAGAGCAGGATAATTAGCGCAGCGCGAAGAAACGAAAAAATCATTCTGCATATGTGCTGTATATGCAAGTATATTACGGGGAGGGGAAATAAATAATTTATGGTTATAAATGTGTATATAGACGGAGCTTCAAGGAATAATCCGGGTAATGCCGGAGCAGGAATCCTGATAGGAGACGGGACAGGGGTCGCGATAGCGGAGTTAAAGGAATATCTGGGAATTACAACCAATAACGAGGCAGAATACAAGGCGTTAATAATTGCCTTAAACTATTTAAGTAAAATGACCGTAAGCGGCGATATCTTTAAAATAGCCTTCTTTTCGGACTCGCAACTTTTGGTAAAGCAAATGAACGGAGAATATTCGGTTAAAAGTCCCAATATATTACCTCTTTATCTTGAAGCAAAAAAAATATTAAAGAATAGAAGGTTGGATTGTTCTTTTACATACATTTCAAGAGAGTTTAACAAGCAGGCGGACAGATTGGCAAATTTGGCGATAGATGAAGCGTTAGCCCTGCGGTCATGCTGACCGCCGCCGGTATTGTAAATTATTAAATAAATTGTTAAAATAAAAAAGTAAGTCGCAAGCAAAAACAGTCAGTCGCGAAAACCTCTTTATAATAGTAAGGTTTTTGAGGAAAGTCCGGGCTCCGCAGAGCATAACGCCGCTTTATATCGGTGAAGGTAACTTTAAGGAAAGCGCAACAGAAAATATACCGCTATAATAATAATTTATTATAGCAAGGGTGAAATAGTGAGGTAAGAGCTCACTTAGGCATTATGCAAATAGTGTCTATGGCAAGCCCCGTTAGGAGCAAGAACAAATAGGAAGACTTTAAGGCTGCTCGTCTTTGATGGTTTTCGGGTTGTTCGCATAGAGAAATGACTGATTTATACAGAACCCGGCTTACGGATTTGCTTGCGATTTTTCATATTTCTTGTTCTTGCCTTATAATTTTTTCTTGCTTTATACTTTGCATTAATTAATCAATGGAAATCAAAAACATAAGAAATTTTTCTATCATAGCCCATATAGACCACGGGAAATCCACGCTTGCGGACAGATTTTTAGACTTTACCGGAGCAATAACCGAAAGAGAAAAGGTTTCCCAGTTCCTTGATAATATGGAACTTGAACGCGAAAGAGGCATCACCATAAAGGCTCAAACCGTCCGGTTAAATTATGATTATAACGGCGTTAATTATGCTCTTAACCTAATAGACACCCCGGGGCATGTGGATTTTTCTTACGAGGTTTCAAAGTCGTTAGCCGCATGCGAAGGCGCGCTTCTTGTGGTTGATGCCACCCAGGGTGTCGAGGCACAGACGCTTGCTAATGTTTATATTGCTTCCGATATGAACTTAACCATTGTTCCGGTTATAAATAAGATCGATTTGCCCAGCGCGGATCCCGAAAAGACAAAAAAAGAGATAGAGGAGGTTGTCGGTCTTGATGCAGGCGATGCTATTTTGGCAAGCGCTAAAGAAGGCATAGGGATAAAGGAGATACTTGAGGCTATAATAAATAAAATTCCTGCGCCTAAAGGAGACTCGTCCGCCCCCCTCAAGGCTTTAATTTTTGATTCATGGTTCGATGCATATCAGGGTGTTGTTGCGCTTGTCAGGATATTCGACGGGAAAGTTGTTCCGGGGAACAACATACTTCTAATGAATTCAGGCGCTTATTACGAGGTTCAAAAAGTCGGCGTTTACAATCCTTACATGAAAGAACTAAATTGTTTAAGCGCCGGCGAGGTTGGTTTTATTATCGCAAATATAAAAGACGCGGGCAGATTTAAAATCGGGGACACCATTACCTTAAAAGAAAACCCGGCCAAAAATCCGCTTTCGGGTTTTAAAGAACCAAAACCGATGGTATTTGCGGGGATTTATCCGATAGATGCAAACGATTATCCCGAGCTTAAGGATTCCATCGAAAAACTTAAGCTTAACGATCCTTCATTTTCCTATGAGCCCGAGAACTCTCTTGCCTTAGGTTTTGGATTTAGGTGCGGATTTTTGGGGCTTTTGCATATGGAAATAATAGTCGAAAGATTGGAAAGGGAATATAACCTTAGCCTAATATCGACATCCCCCACCGTTCTTTATAATATCGTTACAAAAACAGGGGAAGTAAAATCTGCGCTTAATCCTATGAAATTTCCGCCGTCAAAGGAAATACCCGCGCAGGAGGTGGACTATATCGAAGAGCCGTTTATCAGGGCAAATATTTATGTTCCTTCAGAATTTTTAGGAAAGATAATAAACCTTTGTGTCGAAAAAAGGGGGCATCAGGTTGAGTTAAAGTACATAACAAAAAACAGAGTTCAGCTTATTTATGACCTGCCGCTGTCCGAAATAGTCCTCGATTTTTACGATCAGCTCAAATCATTGTCGAAGGGCTACGCGTCTTTTGATTACGAACTCAGCGGATATAGGCAGGCCGATATGATTAAGCTTGAAATACTTGTTAATAAAGACCCTGTCGATGCGCTTTCCGTTATCGTTCACAAGGATAAGGCTTATGCCCGCGGAAGAAATATCGTGGAAAAGCTAAGAACATTAATACCGAGGCAATTATTCGAGGTTATTCTTCAGGCTCAAATAGGGTCTAAAATTATCGCAAGAGAGGAAATCAAGGCATTAAGAAAGAATGTTCTGGCGAAATGTTACGGCGGGGATATTACAAGGAAAAGAAAACTTTTGGAAAAGCAGAAAGAAGGTAAAAAGAAAATGAAGAACATCGGATCGGTTGAAATTCCGCAGGAGGCATTTCTTTCGATACTTAAGGTTTGAAACATAAGGTTTTCCAAATCCCGATTTAGAAAATATTTATATATTCCAATGTTAAGTAAATCTGGATTCCTGGTTTCGCAGGAATGACTTTGAGAGGATTTATCGTTTCACCCGTTGGGTGTCATTCCTGCGAAAGCAGGAATCCAGAAAATAAATTTCTAAATCGGGATTTGGGAGGTTTGAAACTTATAGACTTTAGGCAAAAAAATTGATATAATCTATAAAATTAATCTGATTCGTTTATTTTATCAGGCAAATTCTATCTTTATTCTATAATATTATATACTTATGAGCAAAAATACTTTATGGGACTATTTTAAGGCGATAGTCATAGCGATAGTCATAGCTCTTTTTTTTAGGGCATTCGTGGTGCAGGCGTTTAAAATCCCATCAGGTTCGATGGAACCCGATCTTATACCCGGCGACCATATATTAGTCAACAAGTTTATCTACGGTGTCCATATTCCATTCACAAAGGCCGTTATTCCCGTGTCTCATCCTGAAACAGGTCAGGTCATAGTTTTTAAATTCCCTTACGCAAAAAAATATAATTTACACCCGGGGATAGATTTTATAAAAAGAGTGGTCGGAACGCCCGGGGATAAAGTCCAGATTATCAACAACAACGTTTATGTAAATAATCGTCTGTATGTTTGCAAGTATGCCAAATGGGCATCAAAAAAGCTTTTGCCGGCCTACGATTCCCCGAGGGATAATTTCGGTCCGATAACCGTTCCTAAGGGCGAGCTTTTTGTTATGGGAGATAACAGGGATAACAGCTTAGACTCAAGATATTGGGGTTTTGTGCCGTATAAGGATATAATAGGACAGGCATTTATGATTTATTTTTCATGGAATCCCAAAAATCATTTCGATATTTATTACAAAAGATTTTTCAAGATGGTTCCCGATTGCCCTTTTAAGTACGGGGAAGGCAAGATGCAAAATGGTTAGTTCCGACGATTCTAAAAAATTGGATAAAAGCTTACTTTTTGACGATTCGGCAACAAACGATATTCTGAACTATTTTATAGACTCTGTTTTAAAATCAACCCCGCCGCAGACCCGGGCGGCCGCCGGAGGTTTTAACAATACCGTTATAATCGGCATAAAAGAAGGAGGGGTTCCATTAGCCGGCTTAATAAGAAATGGCATTAAGAACCGCTTTGAAATAGATTGCGAAATGGGTTATGTCGATATGACGCTTTACAGGGACGATCCGTTTGCCGTAAAAAAAACCATAAAATCGACGGAATTGCCCTTTGACATAGAGGATAAAGATATCATTCTGGTTGACGATGTTATAAGCAGCGGAAGAACGGTAAGGGCGGCAATAGACGAAATTTTTGATTTCGGAAGGCCTAAATGTATCAAGCTTGCCGTTTTTATCGATAAAGGGGGAAGGGAGCTGCCTATATGTCCAGACTTTGTCGGGAAAAAAATTGAGTCGGGCAAGGATGAAATAATTCATGTCGATATTTTAAGCAAAGAAAAACATGTTGATAAAATTATTAAAAAATAATATTTAATTTTCAATGAGCTTCGATAAAAAAGACCTCATTTCGATTAATGACCTGACAAAATCCGATATTTATTACTTTATAGAAACGGCAAAGGAATTTAAAAAAATATCATTGAAGGATATAAAGAAGGTTCCGACTTTGAGGGGGAAAACCGTCGTGAATCTTTTTTACGAACCTTCTACAAGAACGAGATCATCCTTCGAGATTGCCCAAAAAAGACTTAGCGCGGATTCATTAAACATCACTATTTCACAAAGCTCGGTTACCAAAGGAGAGAGTTTAAAGGACACCATATTAAATTTAGAATCCATGAAACCTGATGCCTTTATTGTAAGGCATCATGAATCGGGGGCATCTTATTTTATATCGAAAATAACAAAAGCCTCAACCATAAATGCGGGTGACGGGATGAATGAACACCCGACCCAATGCCTTTTGGATATTATGACCATAATGGAGGAAAAGAGAAATATCGGTTCCCTTAAGGTTGCAATTATCGGAGATATTTACCATTCAAGGGTGGCAAGGTCCGATATTTACGGATTATCTAAGCTTGGAGCAGAGATTTATTTATACGGCCCGTATTCGCTTTTACCCAGACTTAAAGATTTCAAGGACCAGCGGAATGTAAAAATCGCATGCAGTATGGAAGAAGCGGTTAAAAATGCCGATGTTATAATAATGCTCAGAATTCAAAAGGAAAGGGCAAGTTATTATTTTATACCGTCCATAGAAGAATACAGAAATTTCTTCAAATTAACGCCAGGTTTGTTATCTTTAGCCTCAAAAGATGTTATGGTGCTTCACCCCGGCCCAGTAAACCGCGATGTAGAAATAGCCGGCAGTATAATAAACGAAAATAAAACCCGTATTTTAAAGCAGGTTGAAAATGGGGTGGCGGTGAGGATGGCCTGCCTTTACATTTTGCTCGGTGTAAAAAAAAAATAAAAGTATGCGAAAACTTATAATAAAAAACGGGGTGGTCGTCGATCCCGTTACTAAAACGGAAGTTAAAAGGGATATTTATATAGAAAACGGCGCTATCAAAGACTTTCCGCAGGAAAAGACTATAAAAGGCGCCGAAACATTAGATGCAAAGGGTTTAGTCGTTTTGCCGGGGCTTATAGATATGCATGTCCATTTAAGGGAGCCCGGTTTCGAATATAAGGAAAATATTAAGTCGGGAATGGGGGCGGCGGTAGCGGGCGGATTTACATCAATCTGCTGTATGCCGAATACCAATCCTCCAAACGATTCTAAATCCGTAAATAGTTTTTTATTAAACAGGGCAAAATCCGTTAATCTGATTAATCTTTTTACCGTCGGCGCTATATCGAAAGATTTAAAAGGGTTATCCCTGTCTAATATCGGCGAATTAAAAGAATCGGGAGCCGTTGCGATAAGCGACGACGGAAATCCGGTAGATGACAGCTCGCTTATGGCAAGAGCGCTTTTATATGCCAAAACATTCGATTTACCCGTTATAACCCACAGCGAGGATATAAAACTGCGCGGTAAAGGAGTAATGAACGAGGGTGTGGTTTCTCAAAGCCTTGGAGTTGCGGGAATTCCAAGCATTGTCGAAGAAATAGCCGTGGCAAGGGATGCGATGCTCGCTAAATATTATGAAGCAAGGCTTCATATAGCCCATGTTTCAACTAAAGGTTCGGTTAATATAATAAGACAGGCGAAAAAGGAAGGCGCAAATATTACATGCGAAACATGCCCGCACTATTTTACCCTTTCCGAAGACTCGCTGACAAACTATAATACCAATGCGAAAATGAATCCGCCTCTAAGGACAAAGGACGATATTGCCGCCATTAAAGAGGCGCTGTTAGACGGGACAATCGATGTTATAGCTTCGGATCACGCCCCGCATAGCGAAGACGAAAAAGATACGACGCTGATCGAAGCCCCGTTTGGAATTATAGGTCTTCAAACATCGCTTCCGTTAACATTAAAGTTATACAGGGAAAAAAGGCTGACGCTGACGGATATAGCAAGGCTTATGTCTTTAAATCCTGCAAGCATTTTGAACCTGGGCAGCAGGGGGGCTATAAAAAACGGATTTATCGGAGATATCACCGTTGTGGATATTAATAAAAAGTGGACATTCACAAAGGATAAAATTAAATCGCTAAGTAAAAATTCTCCTTTTATCGATATGGATTTTATCGGACTTCCGTTATATATCGTCGTTAACGCCAATTTAATTAAAGCAAATTAATATTTCAACTTATTTATAAATATGGACAATCTAAGCAAAGAAAAAGCCCTGCTCCTGCTTGACAACGGGAAATATTACGAGGGTTATTACGAGGGAAAAGCGATAGAATCGGGGGGCGAAATTGTTTTTAATACGGCTATGAACGGTTATCAAGAGTTAATTACCGACCCTTCTTATAACGGGCAGGTTGTTCTTATGACTTATCCCATGATCGGCAATTACGGGATAAACGATACGGATTTTGAATCCGAAAAGGTATGGTTATCTGGGCTTGTAACAAGAAACTATGTCCGGATGTTTTCCCATTTCGGCGCTTCAAAAAGTTTATCGGAATTTGTCAATGCTTACGGCTTTCCTGTAATTTCGGGGATTGATACAAGGCATTTAGCGATAGAATTAAGGGAGGAGGGTTCTATTAATGCGTATATTGCCCCAAAGGAATCGGGAATTACATATATTAAAAGCAAACTGACCGGTTTGCCAAAAATGGAAGGTTTAAATCTCGTTAAAAATGTTTCTACTGTGGGGGTTTATGAAAAAAAGGTTAAGTCCCCCGAGTTTAATGTAACTATTATCGATTACGGCGTTAAGTATAATACGGTGCGATGCCTTAACGATTTAAATGCCTGCGTAACTGTTGTTCCGCATAATTTTTCCAAACAGGAGATACTTAAAACCGAGCCTGACGGAATTCTTTTATCCAACGGACCGGGAGACCCTAAAACTATGAAAGAAGAAATAGAAACCTTAAAAAGCCTGTTAGGCGAAAAACCTGTTTTTGGAATATGTTTAGGGCACCAGTTGTTAGCTTTGTCGTTAGGTTTTAGTACTTACAAACTTAAATTTGGACATCACGGAATAAATCATCCTGTTAAAAACCTCAAAACCTCAAAGATAGAAATAACCTCGCAAAATCATGGTTTTTGCGTTAATTTGTCGAATACCGGCGGCCGCATATCGAGGAATACCGAATTAACCCATATAAGCCTTAACGATAATACCGTGGAAGGCATTAAAAATGATGAATTAAAGGCATTTTCGGTCCAATACCACCCCGAGAGTTCGCCGGGACCCAGAGATTCAAGGTATCTTTTTTCCGAATTCAAAGAGCTATGTTTGCATAATAAAAAAAGAGTTTTTTAATGAAGCCAAGACATTTGCCGTCATATTTAAACATTTCAAATAAAGAGTTTCTGGCCAAAATCGATGGACTTTACGAGTTAATGGGAGAATGCGGGCTTTGTCCAAGAAGATGCAAAGCTAAGAGATTAAACGGCGAAAAAGGCTTGTGCGGTGCGGAAGATAAATTAAGAATCGCAAGCATAAACCTTCATTTTGGCGAGGAGCCGCCTATATCCGGCAAGACAGGTTCGGGGACAATTTTTTTTAGCGGATGTCCGCTAAAATGTAAATTTTGCCAGAATTATCCGATTAGCAGGTATTGCGCGGGAAATTCATATAATGCCGCGGACCTTGCGGCGGGCATGCTTAAACTGCAGGAAAAAGGCGCTTGCAACATTAATTTAGTTTCGTCTTCGCATTATATGCCGTTTATTGCGGAATCTATATTTTTGGCAAAACAAGGAGGGCTGTCGGTACCAATTGTCTATAACAGTTCGGGGTATGAAACAGGGGAGATGCTTAACTTATTGGATAAAATTATCAGCATATATCTTCCCGATATTAAGTATTCAAATAATGAAGAGGCTTTAATGTATTCGGGAATAAAAGATTATGTCGAAGTTAATAGGTCGGCTTTGAAGATTATGTATAATCAGGTTAAGGAACTTGTTACGGATGTTAAAGGGGTTGCCGTTTCGGGTCTTATGGTCAGGCATCTCGTTTTGCCGGCAGGAATAAGCGGACATAAAGATTCTTTTAGATTTATTGCGGACGAACTTAGCGAAAATGTCCCTGTAAGCCTTATGAGCCAATATTTTCCCGCGTATAAAGCCTGTTACGATTTTAAAATCAATCGAAAAATAACCGCGGGGGAGTATGCGGAAGCCATTTTAGATCTGGCAAACGCGAATTTAACAGGATATTTTCAGGAAGATAATTCTTTAATGTTTTAATCAAAAATTTAAACCGTCCGGTAAAATTATGCCTAAAAGAACCGATATTAAAAGAATTTTGATAGTAGGCTCGGGTCCTATCGTAATAGGGCAGGCGGCCGAGTTCGATTATTCCGGCACCCAGGGGGCAAAAGCCTTGGCCGAGGAGGGCTATGAAGTCATACTTGTAAATTCTAACCCTGCTACGATTATGACGGACCCGGGTTATGCGAGTAAGACTTACATCGAACCCCTGACAAAGGAATTTATTGCAAAAATCATAGAAAAGGAAAGACCGGACAGCATATTGCCGACGCTTGGCGGACAGACCGCCCTTAACCTGACTTTAGAGCTTCACGAAAGCGGAGTTTTACAAAAATACGGATTAAAAATTTTAGGCGCCAATGTTGACGCGATTAAAAAAGCCGAGGATAGAGAATATTTTAAAAAGAGCATGGAAAAGATAGGCGTTCCGGTTTTGCAGGGCGGTTTTGCCACTAACATGGATGAGGCTTACGAGGTTCAAAAGAGTATCGGTTTTCCCGTAATTATAAGACCTTCTTTTACGCTGGGCGGCACCGGCGGAGGCATTGCGTATAATATTGAAGAATTTGCAGAGTTTGCCTCAAACGGTATAAACGCAAGCCCGATTAACGAGATATTAATCGAAAAATCAGTTATAGGATTCAAAGAGGTCGAACTTGAGGTCATGACGGATAAAAATCGAAATACTATAATAATATGCTCTATCGAAAACTTTGATCCTATGGGGATTCATACGGGAGATTCGATTACCGTCGCGCCTGTTCAAACCTTGAACGATAAAGATTTACAGAAACTTCGCGACTATTCCATTAAGATAATGAACGAAATAGGAGTCGAAACGGGCGGCTCTAATATTCAATTTGCTTTAGACCCCGATTCCGATAAGGTATATGTTATCGAGATGAACCCAAGGGTTTCAAGAAGCTCAAGTTTAGCCTCGAAGGCAACAGGGTTCGCAATAGCCAAGATTGCCGCAAAGTTAGCAGTCGGTTATACTTTAGATGAAATTACGAACGATATTACTAAAAAAACGCTTGCATGTTTCGAACCGTCGATAGATTATGTCGTTACAAAAATACCCCGTTTTACATTCGAAAAATTCCCTCAAACCGATAATACCCTGACGACCCATATGAAATCGGTCGGCGAGGTTATGGCAATAGGCAGAACATTTGCGGGTTCGATTCAAAAGGCCGCAAGGTCATTGGAAAATGGGAATTACGGGATTGAATCCCTTTACGGATTGGATTTATCTTACGGCGACATCGAAAACAAACAAGACACCCTTATGATTAAAGAAGAAATAAGGTCGCTGATAAAAAATAACGATTATAGAAGGCTGTTTTTAATAGCCGATGCCCTCAGGATAAATCTCACGATTGACGAGATTAATGAATTGTCCAAAATCGATAAGTGGTTTTTAAATCAAATTAAACTCATCATAGAACTTGAAAAAAAACTATTTTCTACCACGGATTTGGAAGGGAATATTCCGCTCTTAAGAGAAGCTAAAGAATTTGATTTTTCTAACTGGGTTATTGCAAAGCTGACCGCGAGATATAAAGACGGAAAGCATATTGCCCCCGAAGATTATTCAAAAAAAGACGAAAGCGCAGTCGCATTAATCAAAGAGGCCGAAAGGTTTATAGCAGACATTTGCAAAAAGAATAATATATTAAGGGTTTATAAGAAGGTCGATACCTGCGCCGCCGAATTTGAGGCAGCTACGCCTTATATGTATTCATCTTATGATAAATTTAACGAGGTCAAACCGTTAGAAAACAAGAAAATAGTTATTCTGGGCAGCGGTCCGAACAGAATCGGACAGGGAATAGAATTTGACTATTGCTGTGTTCACTGCGCCTTAGCTTTAAAAGAAAGCGGTTATTCTTCGATAATGGTTAACTGTAACCCCGAAACTGTTTCGACCGATTATGACACCTCATCCAGATTATATTTTGAACCGTTAACTTCCGAAGATGTTATGAGTATCGAAAATATTGAGGCTAACCCGCCTATTATATTACAATTTGGCGGTCAAACGCCGCTTAAGCTGGCAAAAGGATTTGATTCAAGCGGCATTAAAATACTGGGAACATCTTTTAAAGATATTGACACCGCCGAGGATAGGGAAAAGTTCAAAAGGGTGATCGAAAAATTAAATCTGCTGCAGCCGAATAGTTCAATGGCGTTTAACGATGAAGAGGTTTATAAGAATTCTACCAGGATCGGGTTTCCTGTTTTACTGAGGCCTTCTTATGTTCTGGGCGGAAGGGCAATGGAAATTATCTATAATGAAAATAATTTACGACAATATATCAAAAAAATATTTAAGCAGGATATTTCTTTTCCTATCCTTATAGATAAATTTTTAGAAGATGCCATCGAGGTAGATGTTGACGCATTAAGCGACTCTAAGTCCGTTTATATAGCGGGAATAATGGAGCATATAGAAGAAGCAGGCGTTCATTCCGGGGACAGCGCATGTTCATTGCCGGCATTTTCTTTAGACAGGGATATTATCGAAAGGATAAAAGAAATAACCGTAACGATTTGTTTTGAGTTTAAAGTTATGGGCCTTATCAATATTCAATATGCCGTTAAAAATAACGATATATATGTTATAGAAGTTAATCCGCGGGCATCGAGAACCGTGCCGTTTGTCAGCAAGGCTACGGGTATCCCCGTTGCTAAACTTGCGACGAAGATTCTTCTCGGGGAAGAGCTTGATTCCTTCAAACTTGGGAAGTCGTTTAATATCGATTATTATTGCGTGAAGGAAGCCGTTTTTCCGTTCTCGAAATTTTCTAATGTCGACCCTATGCTTGGTCCGGAAATGCGTTCAACGGGCGAGGTAATGGGAATAGATGTAAATTTCGGAATGGCGTATGCCAAATCACAGATAGCCGCGGGACAAAACCTTCCATTATCGGGTGCGGTTTTGATAAGCGTTAAAGATGAGGACAAAAAATATTTAAGCGATATTTGCAAGCCTTTAATAGATATGGGTTTCCATATACTCGCCACAAAGGGAACATCGGAGTATTTAAGCGGGTTAAACATTGAAAATCAAAAGATAAATAAGGTAAAAGAAGGCAGGCCGCACATAATAGACGCCCTTAAAAACAAGGAGATTTCAATGATTTTTAACACGCCAAGGGGGATGAAATCCTTAGAGGATTCGTATATAATAAGAAGAAGCGCCATCGAATTTTCTTTGCCTTATTACACGACAATCAGGGGCGCTGCCGCCGCATGTATGGCAATAAGGGCGTTGAAGGAACATAATGTATCGGTCAGGGCATTGCAAGATTATTATAAAGGAATATAAGGAGGTGAGTTTTATTGGCAGGGGCAGAAAAATCTTTTCCTATTACAAAAGAAGGTTACGGCAATATGGTTAAGGAATTAAAAAGGTTAAAATCCGTCGAAAGACCTGCAAACATCAAGGCAATCGAAGAGGCAAGGGCTCACGGGGATTTATCCGAGAATGCAGAGTATCATGCCGCAAAAGAAAGGCAGAGTTTTCTGGAGGGTAAGATTATGGAGCTTGAGGATAAGATAGCAGGGGCTCAGGTGATAGATATATCCAGAATTTGCGAAGAAAAGGTCGTGTTCGGCGCATTTGTAAAACTGTTGGATTTAAATGCGGAGTGCGAGGTGGAGTACCAGATAGTCGGGGATCTCGAATCAAATATAAAAGAATGTAAAATTTCCATAAGTTCCCCTATCGCTAAAGCATTAATAGGCAGATGCGTAGGAGATGAGGTAACCATAAATGTTCCCAAGGGTGTTAAAGAGTTTGAAATCCTTGACATTAAATATATTTGATGATAGTATTATTATAGATAGGATGAGATGAAACGGGCAAATTTTCATATATATATATGATATGTAAAATCCGTTAAGTTTCGGGCATTAATTTAAGATATTAGCCGTCCTGCAAGCAAACTGTTCAGTCGGTAATATAGGTAAGAGCGGCTAAATAAGACTAAATAAAAGGAGGATTTAATAATGGCTTTAGATAGAGTTCAGGTGACAAAGGTTTTAGATGAAATCAGACCGTCTTTGCAATTTGACGGAGGTGATGTGGAGTTGGTGAACATTTTAGATGACGGAACCGTTAATGTTAGACTTAAAGGCGCCTGCGCCGGTTGCATGGGTTCTATAATGACGCTCAAGGGCGGCATCGAACGCCTGCTGAAGGAACGCGTGCCGGGCGTGAAAGAGGTCAATGCGGTTTAAGTTAAAGTTCTGCCGATATTTTTTGGCAATTAAGCCCGCTTTCCAGCGGGCTTTTTTTATGCCCTAATAAATATAAGCTTTTTGATTTGATTTTCCCAAGTTAAGGCATATTTCATAGGGGATGGTTCGGGCTTTTAAGGCGATTTCTTCCAGTCCAATCCGTTTTGTAAGACTTTCTCCCGCAATTATCACTTCATCGTCCATATTTACCCCCTTTATTTTTGTAATGTCAACTATTGTCATATTCATAGTTACTATTCCCACAATATTCGAGAAATTATCCCTGATCAAAAATCTGCCGCTATTCGATAACAGCCTTGGGATACCGTTATCGTAACCTGCCGGTATAATAGCGGTTATCATATCGTAAGGCGCCTTAAATGTATTGTTATAAGATATAAACGCCCCCCTTTTTATTTTTTTTATCTGAATGATAGACGATTTTAAAGTCATAAGCGGCTTAAGATTTAAACCCGGGTAATTATCCTGATTTGGATTTATGCCGTAAAGCGATATTCCCGGCCTTATTGCATTAGAAAAATCCTGTTCTATTTTATTATTCGTAAGTGAAGAACTTGCGCTTATATGGGTAAACTCCGGCGTAATACCCCCGGCTTTAAATTTCGACAATATCTTTTTATAGTTTTTAAGTTGAAAATTAGTATATTCTAAGTCATTTCCGGCAGATGATAAATGACTGAAAATTCCTTCGATATTTAATAAATTTTTATTTTTTTTTATAATTTCTATTGCCTTTTTTATTTCGGCATCGTTTAATCCTAATCTGTTCATTCCCGAATCATATTTTATATGCAGGTTCAAAGGCCGCGGCGGCTTAATGTCCCGTGCTTTATTTAAAAGAAATTTAATGTAATCCAAACTAAAAGCGGCAATACTTAAATTCATATTTAGAGCTTCCTTTATGTCGTTTTCGGAGATGCCTATTAGCATTAAAAGTTTTGCCCCGGGATGATTTTTGTGAAGGGAGATTGCCTCATCCATTTTAACGATTCCAAAAAAGTTCACGCCGTTATTTATGAGTGTGTTAGCTACAGGGATGATTCCATGCCCGTAAGCGTCGGATTTTAAAATAGCGATTATAGTTTTATTTTTAGCTAATTTAAGGGATTTTATTTGATTGATATTATTTTCTAAGTTTTTTAGATTTATAAATAGCGTGGTATCGTTCATCGAAAATTAAGATTTTAATTTTAGTTTTAATGGCAATGTATAAATTATATAAAAATCTTTATAAATAAACAATCTTATGTTAAAATTTATGGAGTTATAAATAAAAAATAATAAGTGTAATCATTGAGGGCAAAATGGATATTACAAATTTGAATTTTAGTAAAATTTTTGCAAACGCATCGAATAATGAAGATGATTTTGTCGATATATTTATAGAATCCAAAGCCTCCACTTTGTTATCTAACGAAGGGAAAAGACTCGAAAAAGCAATCAGCGGGATAACCTATGGAGCCGGTCTCAGGCTTATTTCAAATAAAAAAACATATTACGCTTATACGAATAATCTGGATGAAAAAAATCTGATGCAAATCGGGAAAAGTTTAAAAGAGGCGGCGTACAACGACCGAAGCGATACCTGTAAGATTGCGCCTCTTAACTTTAACGAGAAGAAGCCAAAAACCGACTTTAAAATCCTAAAGGATGTGGCAGAGACCCCAACCTTTGAAAAACTAAAAAAGATAGAACCCGTCGTAAAATTTGCATGGGGTTTCGATAAAAGGGTCGTTCAGATAAATATCACCTATTCCGACTATAAACAGGATGTTATAATTGTAAATTCAATGGGGGACTTCGTGAAAGATGTCAGGGAAAATTTGGCATTTTTAGCGCATGTTGTCGTGTCTAACGGCAAAAAGACGGAGGTTGGATACGAAGTGGCGGGAGGTTTTACCGGCTTTGAATTTTTTGATAATGCTGCCCCGGAAGATATCGCTAAGGAGGCTTTGAACAGGGCAATAACCCAGCTTGACGCTCCCTTTGCACCTTCGGGAACTATGCCCGTGGTATTATCGAGCGAGGCCGGCGGAACAATGATACATGAGGCTATAGGTCATGGGTTGGAAGCCGATATTGCGGGAAACGGCTTGAGCGTTTATTCGGACAAAATTGGAGAACAGGTAGCGTCAAAGTTAATAACGGTTATAGACGACTCTTCCTTAGCAGGAAAACGAGGATTTTATAGATTTGACGATGAGGGAACATTCTCGAATAAAAATGTGCTTGTGGAGGACGGGATGTTAAAAAAATATATGTCCGACAGGTTATCCAATATTAAATATGGATATGAACTCACGGGAAACGGCAGAAGGCAGTCGTATGAACACCACCCTATAGTCAGAATGTCCAATACGATGATAGCGCCGGGGGATTCCAAACCTGGGGATATTATAAAAAGCGTTGACAGCGGTCTTTTTGTAAAAAAAATGGGCGGAGGACAGGTAAATACCGTTACGGGCGATTTCGTATTTGATGTTATGGAGGGTTATATCATAAAAAACGGGGCTATAGGTGAAGCCGTCAGCGGGGCAACCCTTATGGGAAACGGGCCTGAAGTCTTAAAAAATATCGACATGGTAGGGAATGATTTAGGTTTCGGCATTGGGACATGCGGTAAAGACGGACAGGGCGTTCCTGTATCCGACGCCCAGCCTACGCTGAGAATTCCGTCGATTGTAGTCGGCGGAAAAAGCAACGGATGATTATTAGATTTTATTTAATGGGGATTTCTATGAATGGAAAGAATAAAGGATTGGAAGTCGTATCAAAAAATACTTAACAGGCAAAAAAGAAAAAAAAATAATTTCGCATCTTTAATAAAATTAATCGGATTTTTAATTTTCGTTATTTTGTTGGTTTACGGTTCGGTTAGAATTTTTTACTTCGGCAAATCTTATCTTCTAATCCGCAATAAACAGTTTCGGGGAACCGGAATAAGACCTATTAATTTTATTAAAGATAAAGCAGAGGCAGTAAAATCCGCTACTCTGGATTTTAATCCTTTTTTAGACGCAGGGTTTTCCGTTAAAGCCTTAAAAGCATATTTTAGGCATAATCCTCCTGTCTTTAATAAAATTAAGAACGGCCGCTATATTCAAAAAATAGCCGGTTATACTATTGTTTACACAATAAAACCCGTAATTCAAAAAGAAGCGGAAAAGACTTTTAAGGAATATGCCGTTCCGTTCGGGGTTATGGCGGCCGTAAACCCCGATACCGGCGCGGTTTTAGGTTTAGCTTCTTATTCGCATAATAAAGAAAGGAAGGGCGAGATTTCAGGCCTTATTCCTTACCCTTCGGGTTCGCTGGTCAAAATAATAACGGCATCGGCTGCCATAGAATCAAAGGGCTTTTACCCCGGGTTTAATATCTGCTATAACGGCGGACTTTACGGAACTAATGAAGCCGACTGGAAACAAAATATAAGCACGGGATTAAACAGGATATCTTTTAGTCTGGCATTTGCAAAATCTTGTGATGTGGCATTCGGCAAGGTTGCAGGATTTTATGTCGGAAGAAGACTGCTGACGAAGTATTTTAATAAATTTTATTTCAATAAAAACATACCCTTTATTTTAAATCTTCAAGAAAGCAGAGCGGATGTCCCAAATCAATTTTATCAATTAGAACTTACCGGCGCCGGCTTTGAAAATGTGAAAATTACCCCTCTTCAGGCTGCTTTAATTTCTGCCGTTATAATAAACGGAGGCAAGCTGATAGAACCTTATATTATCGAAAAAATTATCAGTCCGGACGGGCATGTTATATATATTCATAAGGGAATTAAAGAGCTGGACAATCCTGTAACGGTAAAAACCGCGTTGATTTTGAAACAGATGATGATTAAAACCATTACGAGCGGCATAGGCCGTCCGGATTTTTATAATGCTTACAATCAATATGTGCTTCCCGGTATTATTGCGGGAGGCAAAACGGGAACTATTTCGGGCAATAATCCTGAAGGGTTATACCAGTGGTTTGCCGGATTTGGCGAGGGTAACGGTAAAAAAATTGCCATATCGGCTCTTGTTATAGAAAACCCCGTGTGGAGAATCACAGGAGGAGGGGTTGCTGAAAAAACCCTTTTTGCATACTTTTTTAAACATAATAATTTAAAAATCGCATCACCTGCAAGAAAATTAAAGGCAGGCTAAGTTGTTTTCGTCAAATAAGATAATGCGCCCAAATCCCGATTTGGGATGTTATAATCTGGATTACCGCTTCGCTCTCGTGTCTGACGACACTCGTGAAGTTTATCCTCGACTTTCCTGCCTACGCAGGAATGACACCCGTTATGTGAATATTTAAATTATATTTTAGTCATTCCTGCGTAGGCAGGAATCCAGTATTGCTCCGCTTTGGAATACCTAAGGCAGTTTCTAAATCGGGATTTGGGATGCGCATTTATCCCTTAGATTTAATTTCATTAAATCGTAATAAAAGTTTAACCTCTTTTTAACATTTCCTTCATAATATCTTCACAATAGGCTGATATAATATTTATTTAAAAATACAACTATTTATCAGGTATTGTTTTATGATTACCCGTCTAAAAAGCGCCACATTTATAGGTATTAACGCTATTCCGGTAGATGTTGAAATATTTATAACGACAGGCATTCCCGGTGTTATGATTGTGGGTCTTCCCGACACTTCTACCAAAGAGGCAAAAGACAGGGTCAGGGCGGCAATTAAAAACTCCGGTTTTGATTATCCCATTAAAAAGATAACCATAAATTTGGCGCCAGCCGATATACGGAAGGCAGGCTCAACCTTTGACTTGCCGTTTGCTATAGGTATTTTAATTTCAGCCAGGCTGCTTAAATGCAAAATTAATCTTGACGACTATATTATTGCGGGAGAATTATCCTTAAACGGAAGATTAAATAAGGTTAACGGTGTAATAGCCCTGGGAATATTAGCTAAGAAATTAAATAAAGCTATCATAATACCTGATGAAAATAAAGAAACTGCGGAATTTCTGGGGGTTAATTTTAAGTCCTTCGGCACATTAAAGGATGTTTGCAAATTCATAAGCGGCGAAGAAGGTCAATTAATTCAAGCGGCTTTTAAGGAAAACTATTTGCCGGATTATGAATATTTTAACTTTTATGCAAAACAAATGGAATTAAGGGAAAATAAAAATAATGATTACCCCGATTTTTTGGATATAAAAGGACATGAATTTGCCAAAAGAGCGCTTGAAGTAGCGGTTTCAGGACATCATAATATTCTTATGATAGGGCCTCCCGGCAGCGGAAAAACGATGATAGCTAAAAGCGCAATGGGAATATTGCCGGATATATCGCTGGAGGAATCTATCGAGACATCGAACATTTGCAGTTTTTCAAACAAAAAGTTTCAAGAAGAAGGCATCCTTATTTCAAAAAGGCCTTTTATTTCGGTTCATCATGCTATAACAACGGCAGGATTAATCGGGGGAGGGAGCGCTAATCCGGTACCAGGGGATATCAGTCTTGCCCACAACGGAGTTTTATTTATAGACGAGTTTTCCGAGTTAAGTAAAAAAACATTGGACTCCCTCAGGCAGCCGATGGAGGATAAAGCGGTTAATCTGTCGAGAAGCCGCTTTTCGATCCTTTTTCCATGCGATTTTATGCTTATTGCCGCAATGAATCCATGTCCCTGCGGTTATTACGGCGATGAAAATCATGAATGCAGGTGTTCAAGCGCCGAAATTTACAGGTTTTACAATAAATTGTCGGGACCAATACTCGATAGATTCGATATATTTATCGAGGTATATTCCGTTAATTTAGAAAAACTTATGGACAACAAATCAGGCGAAAGTTCTAAAGAAATAAAAGAAAGGATTGAGCGAACCGGAAAATTTCAAGGCAAAAGATATGTGGGAACGGATATCAGGTTTAATTCTTCGTTAAATGGTTCCTGTATTAAGAAATATATTAATATATCGGATTCAACCTTAAGTTTTTATTACAATATCTGCCAAAAATTAAACATATCGTCGAGAGCTTATCATAGAACCCTGAAAGTCGCAAGGACTATCGCTGATATCGAGGGAAAAGATAAATTAGACGAAGATTCCATTCTTGAGGCGTTAAATTACAGAAATACTAAATTTCTCAAGGCTTAGGCATTCTTTATTACACTACCTTATTTTTATAAACCTAATCCTGCAATAGAAGTTTATTTTCTGGATTCCCGCTTTCGCGGGAATGACACCTTTTGGGTTAAAACCTCAATCCCCGAATAGTCATTCCCGCGAAAGCGGGAATCCAGTATTTACATATAAAAGAAACATTTAAATATTTTCTATTGCAGGATTAAGGTATAAACCCTCCCTATGAATCGGACATAAAAATATTGCCCAGTAATTAAGAGGTTAAATTCGTTCGGAATATTTTTTCATCTTTAAAGATTTATGCAGAATAAAACATTTTTTTAAAAAAGTATTGCAATAATTTAAAAATTATGATTAAAGTCAAAAAGGCGGCAATATTATATTTGATAATATTTATCATTCGCCACAATTTATTTAATAGTAAAACATACTTTAAAGGAGGTTTAATTTATGTCAACAAGCCAGAATTCTTCTAAGGGATTAAGCAATGAAGAAGCAAAAAGGCTTTTGGAACAGTACGGCCCAAATGAGATCACCGAAGAGCATCTCAATCCCTTTTTGCTTTTTTTAAAAAAATTTTGGGGGCCTATTGCATGGATGCTTGAGGCCGCACTTTTGTTGGAATGGGCTTTCGGAAAAACTCTTAATGCCGTGATTATTGCATTTTTACTCACATTTAACGCAGTCCTGGGCTTTTTTCATGAGCAAAAAGCTCATGGCGCCGTAGAGCTTTTAAAAAAGAAACTGCAGGTTATGGCAAGGGTTTTACGAGACGGCAGCTGGGTTATGATGCCCGCAAGGGAGCTGGTGCCGGGAGATTATGTCCGTCTGAGGATGGGAGATTTTGCTCCTGCCGATATGGAAATAGAAGAGGGTCATGTCGATGTTGACCAATCTGCTTTAACGGGGGAATCCTTACCCGTAGAAAAGAGTGTAAAGGATACCATATATTCCGGTTCTATAATCAGGAGAGGGGAAGTGAGCGGCACGGTTACGGCAACGGGCGCCAAAAGTTATTTCGGGAAAACAACCGAACTTGTAAAATTAGCCAAAGTGCCGTCTCAGGCAGAAATGTTAATTATGTCCATAATTAAATATCTTCTTGTCATGGATGGCGTGCTTGTGGTAGCTATACTTGCGTATGCGGCTATAACCGGAATACCGATGGAAGATATGCTGCCTTTTGCGCTGATATTACTTATTGCCTCCGTTCCGGTTGCTCTTCCGCCGACATTTACTCTGTCGAATGCCGTCGGATCTTTAGCGCTGTCAAAAGAAGGCGTCCTTACCACAAGGTTGAGCGCCGTTCAAGATTCTGCCGCAATGGAGATTTTATGCAGCGATAAAACCGGAACATTAACGCTTAACGAGCTTACGCTGTCCACGGTTCGGCCTCACGGTGATTTTAAGGAACAGGATTTGTTAAAAATGGCTTCGATTGCATCGGAAGAATCCACCATGGATGCTATAGATAAAGTTATCTTAGATAAAACTAAGGAATTGAATGTAAGCATTCCCAAGAAAACCAAATTTATCCCTTTTGATCCCGCCACTAAGCGTTCGGAAGCCAGATACGAAGAAAACGGAAAGAGCTATGCGGCTATAAAAGGTTCTCCGTTAATCATAAAGGAATTTGACCCGACTATAGATTGGGAAAAAGAATCGGCAGAATTTGCAAAGAGAGGCGAAAGAACTATAGCGGTACTGGGCGGGGAAGAGGGAACCACTCCAAAATTTTATGGATTACTGGCGCTATCCGATCCTGTTCGTCCCGATTCTAAAGAAGTTATAGCCAAGCTTAAAGACCTGCACGTCAATGTCAAAATGCTTACGGGCGATAACTCGGCAACGGCAATTCACATAGGCGAAAAATTAGGCATAAATGGCGAAGTTTGCGATTACAATGCCTTGAAAAAAGAAGGTAAAGTCGAATTAAAACCTGAAGTGTTGAACTGCGAAGTATATGCCGGTATTTTTCCCGAAGATAAATATAACCTTGTTCAGGCTCTGCAGAAAGGGGGGAAAGAGGTCATAGGTATGACGGGGGACGGCGTAAACGATGCTCCTGCCCTTAAACAGGCTCAGGTAGGCATTGCGGTATCGACGGCTACCGATGTGGCCAAGGCTTCGGCAAGTCTTGTTCTAACCAATCCGGGATTGTCGGGTATGCTGGGCGCGGTAGAAACGGGAAGACGCGTTTACCAGAGATTATTTTCTTACATATCGAATAAGATAGTAAAAACAATACAAATAGGCTTATTTTTAGCTCTCGGGCTATTAATATTCGGAATTAAAAACTTTGATGTCCAGGCCATGCCGCTTATAATTCTTCTGCTTATTTTCACAAACGACTTCGTAACGATGTCTTTATCGACGGATAATGTAAGATACTCAAAGAAACCCAATAAGTGGAATGTAAGGGAACTTATGGAAATTTCGGTAGCATTTTCTATCGGCTGGCTCGTATATATATTCGGCGTCTATATTTGGGGCTGGAAACTGCTTGATTTATCCAGACCGGCATTGGATTCTTTTATATTCTTAGGACTCGTCTATTCCGGTCATGCCAATATATTTTTGGTTCGCGAGAAATCGTTTTTATGGCACTCTATGCCGTCAAAACCGCTTTTAATAGCGGAATTCGGCGGGCTTCTTTTAGCTACGCTAATGGCAATATATGGATGGTTAATTGCCCCTGTTCCGCTAATAATGGTTTTATATCTGATAATTTTCACATTGATTTTTATGGTGGCGTTAGACTTTATAAAAGTGCCGCTTTTAAAAAGATACATTTAATAACATAATACCGTCGTTTTGTATATAAGGACTAAACGGCCATAACTTTTCGCCGTTTAGTCCTTATATGCCCAAAAATTTCACCCTTACGGCTTATAAAGAATTTATTTTTACGGAAGATAGAATAAGATAATGATTTATTTTTCTTAAATCACTTATATTTATCTTGCTTAAATTTTTTAATTTAAGAACGATTTCTTTCGATTTTAAGCCTTCTATGACAGGATAATAATTACCGTCCCTTGCGCCTATAAGGATACTTTTTGCTTTAAACGCGTTTTTGCTTTTATCATAAATTAGCACGACATCTTTATAACCTATATGAGCCACGGAAGAGACCGGCACGGCCAAGCGTTCGGTAAAAGGCATTTTTATATATGCGTTTCCGTAAGAATTAATTTTTAAGGCATGTTTTGTATTTGCTACGGATATTCTTACTTTAATAAATTTTCCTTTTTTATAGGTATATGGATAAACATATGAAATTATGCCGTGAAAAGTTCTTTTTTTATAATATGCAAATCTTAAAGAGACCCGCTTTCCTATATTGATAAATTTTAAATCGTGAACATTTATAAATATTTTCATCCAGAGTTTCGATATATTAGCCAGCTCGTAAAGTCTTTTGCTCGGCTTAATGTAACCGCCTTGAGTAATGAATTTTCTGACCACTATTCCATTTATAGGGGAATATACGGGTATTTGTTTAATAATTTTTTTATCTTTTTTTATTCTTTCAAGCTGGTTTTTATTTATCCCCCAGAATAAAAGTTTTTTTTCGGCGGATACATAAATTGTTTGGGCTTGCGATTTAAATGAGGTATTTTTAAGTCTTTGATAGTTTTTATATGCAAGGTTATAGTCATTTTCCGCATCTATTAAGGACGGGCTGTATAACGAAAATAAAGGCATTCCTTTGCGAACTTTAATTCCGGTTTTATCGGCGTATATCTTAGAAATATAACCGCCGAATTTCAACGAAATAGTTCTCGCTAACGGAGTGGCAAATGTAGTCCTGCCCCTTGCCCTGATTCTTGGAGATACTTTTATGGTTTTTACTATTCGGAAATAGGGTTTTATTTTTTTTATATGGCTAAGCCTTAATAGGCGCACCTTTTTACTGACGCCTATCCTGATGTTATAATTACTGAGATTATATAATTCCTTATTGTAGTAAAAATTTACCGGCAGGATAAAAAACCTGTATATGATTAAAAATATTCCTGCCAGTATAAATAAAATAACCGGAATAAAAAATTTATTGTTCGGAACGGTCTTTTTAATATTATCGAAGAATTTCTTCATTTTAAACATATCTGTATCAACGCCTTTTTATAAATTATTTTTTTTATTATTTTCCGTTTTTCGTAATTTTATTGTTAACGATTTATTTCCCCTAAGGATGCCGATAAATCGCTTCTGTTTATTAAGAAATTAACCTCGTAGCTATTGGATAAGAGTTCCGCTTTTACCATTTTTTTGAATGAATTAAGAAGTTCAAAAGCGGAAGTTTTTCCGAATATATACCTGCTTATATATAATTTTAAAAGGAGCGAGGATTCGGGAAGATAAATCTTTTTTTCGGTTTCGTAAAGCTTGTAATATTTTTTAATTTTTGCTATGTATGCCATAATATCTCTTGCAACTCCGCTGTATTCCCAGCTTCTCGCGAACATTGACGAAATCATATTCTTTTTAGCCTTATTCATTTCGGGAAACTGCCTTTGATTAAAGTATAGCGGGATTTCAAGCCCTATCGAACCTCCTAAAGCGGGCTGTATGTCGTATCTATAACCATATTTCACATGAAAAATAATATTTGGATACAGCCCCTGGCCGGCTAATTTTTTTTCATATTTTGACCTTTTATATAAAAAATTAGCGGCTTTGAGTGAAGGGTTATTTTTGAGAGCTGTCCTGATAATATTTCTAAATTTTTTAGCTTTTAATTTTGTTACACGCGGCAGCACAGCGTTTCCTTTAAGTTTATTTAGCTTGATTCCCGAAAGTCTCGAGAGCGCGTATAAATATTGTAACCTGTCTTTTTTCAGGATGGTTAATTGGTTTTTAAGGGCTATCATTTTTAGCTCGATTCTTATAACATCGGTTTCTTTGGCTTTTCCTATCGCGTAGCTGTTGTCGGTATTTTTTTCTAACAGCTTTAACAGCGAATAATCGCTTTTTATTATAGAAATATCGTTTTCTAATTGCGCAAGCCGGTAGTAATAGTTTTTAACGCCCGCAACCGTCGAAACCCTTGCAGATTCCGTAATTTCCTTATTGTATCCATAATAAATTTTCGCGATTTTACTTTTTAAAAATAGTTTAGTCGGAAACGGTATAAGCTGGGTAAAAGTAAATCTTACCTTGCTTCCCTGATATTCATGGTTTCCTATCATAAAATTATTAAAACCGTCGGAGTCGTTATAGCCGAAAGCGATTCTGGGGTTTGGCAGGCTTTTGTCTATTGTAATATTTTCTTTTAAGGCATCGGCTTTCGTCATTAAAGACATCAGATTATAATTCCCTAAGGAACTTTTGATTAACCGTTTCAAGGATAAAATCTTTTTAGGGTTTTTATTATTTATTGCAGCGGTATTAAAGGGCTGTTTTAATCCTAAATTAACAGGTTTTTTATCGTTAATTGCTAAAAAATGAAGTTTTTTTTTAAGTTTTTAAAAGCAAAAGAGGGATTTGGATAAGCCAGAAATATTACCGTTAAGAGAGCGGGTATTAGAATCGGAAAAATAACTTTAATCGCCGTTCCTTTTTTATTCATGGCAAGAAAGATTAAAACTAAAGGTATAATTAATTTTGCTATAAATTGAATTTAATAAATTAAGAAACAAAGAAGATTAACGAGCCTGTCGGCGGATTCAACTTAAGGATAAGGTATTCTTTATCAGATATCTATATCATATCAAAAATGAAAATAAAAATCAACCCGCCAAATCCCGATTTAGAAAATAAATTTCTAAATCGGGATTTGGGCTTTATATGTAGAAATAAGCCTTTATCCGCCATTAGTTTAAGCGAAAACACGGCGTCAAGCATCACCTTTTCCAATAAACCCTTGTCAATCTGTCTTCTTTTGAAAAATGATATTCAACATTGCCTTTGTAAGCTTTTTCGATATTTCTGCCGATTCTTTGCGCAAGTTTATCGTCTGTGGTGATAATTTCTATTGTTTTATTTTTTTCGTCTATATTTATATTTTCTATCTTTTCAAGAGGATCAATATAATCCGCTTTTTCAACCGTATTTTTTATAAGGCTGATAATTTCATCTTTATGCTCAAACAAAAAATTTCCTTTAAGTTCAACCACCCCCTCCATATATTTGGTCTCGATTTTCCGGCAGGCTGGACATACGGTAAAGATTACTTTTTCAGGGTTTTTCATAAGTAAATCATATAGTTTCTTATCTTCGGCCCATCTTTTGTCATGATATATACTGCGGCATTTACTGCAAACCGACATGTCTTTATATTCTATAGCGTTTAAATAAGAGTCCATTAAATCGTCTGCCTGCTGTTTTTTCACTTTGGCTTTGGTAGCATCCCATTTTTTCATAAAAAGCCTCCGAAAACTTTTTCTTCTTCAAGATTAATTTTAACATCGCATTGTAATTACAAAATAGTCGTTTAACAAGCTTTAAAGGCGTATAACAACTATATAAGCTAAGCACCGTAATAAATATAATAAACCGCTATAAGCGGCCAAGTAAATCTATTGCCTCTTCGTCGGAAACATCATACCAGTTCTCATAAACCTGCGCAACGGCACGAAAATTATACGGCGTTTCAAGTATCACCAGTTCGTCCGCTAATTCATTTATCTGCCCGGCGACATCCTTTCCCGCAACGGGGGCGGCCGCTATAATCTTTTTTGCCCCCCGTTTTCTGCATAGCATTATTGCCGCGCGCATTGTCGAACCTGCGGCAATGCCGTCATCTATCAAGATAACCGTTTTATTAATAATATCGGGTAATGGCTCCCCTTTTCTTAAAATAGAAATCCTTCTTTTAATTTCATTTTTTTGAGAAAATATTATGTCATTCATTTCTTTTTCCGAAAGATACCGCGACGATTGTTTGTTTATATATATGCTGCCGTCTTCCGCTACGGCCCCGAAACCGGCTTCGGGGTTATCGGGGAAGGGCAGTTTTCTTACGATTAAAAGCGAGAATTTTGCATTCAAATATTTTGCAACCTCAAAAGCAACTTCTATTCCGCCTTTTGGAAGGGCAAGGACGGTTATATCCTCCTTGTTTTTATATTTTTCTAAAGCAATAGCAAGCTTTTCTCCCGCTTCCCGTCTATTTTTAAACATTTAAAACACCGTAAAATTTTCAATTAACAAATTAATTTCTTTCAATTTTAAAAATTTAAATGCCCATGCCGATTTTCAAGTATCTAAAAAATAATTGCATAAATAATCCCTTTAGTTATATTATATCCTGAAACAATAGAATTCCAAATTTTTATGCCTTGCAAGCCAGTCTTAATTAAATAAAAATTTTTATATGCGGATAATCCCGATCGCAATTTACATTTTGTTTTCCTGTATTTTTATTTTTACCAGGGTCTCAAATGCCGAAAATTATTATAAACTAAGCACGGCGCAGGCACAATCCATCCCGTTAAAACAAAAAAGAATTATTGCCGCAAGTCATAATAATTCTTTTATATCCCAAATAAAACTGTTCGGAACTTTTGCCGCATCTTATACTTATAATCTTGCAAGACCTTACGCAAGCGAAGCATATCCTTTGGGCAACTACAACGGAAATTATATAGATAATTATAAGGCAAACGGCGCTACAATTAATGAATTTGATATTACCGTATCAAAAAATCCTTTTTCAAACGGCAGAAACAAATTCGGCATCGGTTTCAAAGTATCCATAGACGCCGGCGAAAATATTCAGGCTGTCGGACCTTACACAGGCAACTATTCTTATTACACGGAACCTATCTACGATAGACCGTTATACGGGTTTAGGCAAATTTATATTTCTTTTGGTATTCCAATCGGAAATGGGTTAAAAATTGATTTAGGCGAAAAAAATTATCTTATAGGTTTTGAATCTTATAATTTATCAAGGTTATGGGAAAATACATACTCATTGGTAACGGCAATAGAACCAGGGGAACTTACCGGAATATTTTTCAAGTACCCTTTTACAAGACGGTTAAAAATGGTTTTCGGGGTTGCATTAACCGATAACGCTATGGTTCCTATAAACAGATACCCGACATTCGAATATATAGCTTCGTATAAACCGTTTAAATTTTTAAAATTTCATGAAGGGGTCGTTTACGGAGCCGAAAATTTTATCATATACAACAATAACCTTTATCGGGATAATTTAGACAGGTTTTTCTATAATTTTATAGATGCTAAATATTCGTTTTACAAACACTGGACGGCGGTATTAGATTACGAAACCGGTTTAAACGGAGGAATAAATAAATCCATAGTTTACGGCAACAATATAAATGCCGGTCAATTTAATTCTTCCATAAATAATTATCCGTCTTACTTGATTTCTACCTCAGATTCTACCTTTAACAAATCGCATTTCTCTGGTCTGGTTTTTTATATCCATCATTATAGCATCTTAAACATAGGCAGGTTTTCGCAAACCGTAAGGGAAGCCGGCGTCTCGGATCCTAACGGCATGTGGGAAGCGGCAAGTACGCCCGGCATAGCTTATCGTTATTTCGATTCGACATTTACCTTAGGATATAGACCTGCCATGAAGATATTTAAAAATATTCAGTTTAGACTTGAATTTGAAAATCAAATTGCAAACCGCAGGGTTTACGGAAACGGTAACAGCACTCAAAATACCGTAAACGCTATGGTTGTTTATACTTTTAAAAATTATTGAATTTTTGCCCGGATTTTACTAAATGGATAAACTATGTCAATAAATTAAATCTGGAAAAGTTTTTCTTTCGTAGATTCGTAATCTGTGTGTCTAAAAGCATTAATTCCAAGATTGGCGGCAGGTCAGTCAATTCTCCCTGATTTCCATATCGACCATAAAAGGCCTATAACAAATATTAAAACCACGATGAATAAAATGCTAAAAAATATTCCGCCTATTGCCTTCCATACAGGCGGGTGATATATAAGCATTAAAAGACCGAGTCCTATTACCAATGAACCGGTTAAAATACTCACCGAAACCCTGTTGGCGGTTCTTTTCATTTCATTTAACGCGTCTTTTAACCCGTCGATTTCGGTTGAGGTTTTTATCCCTTCGTTATCGAATTCCCTGAATATTTTTTTTAAATTTTTTGGCAGTTCGTAAAAAACTTCGAGCATACCGTTTGATTCCTCAAAAAATCTTTTTACCTGATTTTTAAATGAATAACTGTCAAAGAAAAAGCGCTTAAAATATGGCTCAGAAAATTCCATCAGTTTAAACTCGGGGTCAAGTATCAACTCTAAACCTTCACCTATGGCGGTTGCTCTAAGCAGTGCAATCATATCATTGGGAAACTCAAGCTGATGACGGAATGCAATTGCCATCAATTCATTAAAAACATCCGCCGCTATAATATCTTTAAGGGGCTTATCATATACATTTTTAATAAAATGTTTCAGGTCTCTTTTAAGAATGGACAGATTAGCGCTTCTTTTTATAACCCCCATAGTCAAAAATTCATCTATCACGTTATCGACATTTTTTTCGGTCAAAGACAAAAAAAGTCTTAGAAGCGCCCTTTTAAGACTTTGGTCTAATGAACCGGTCATTCCGTAGTCGATAATTCCGATAGCTCCGCTATCCATTACAAATAAGTTTCCCGGGTGTGGGTCCATATGAAAAAAACCATGTTTATAAATCATCGTAAGATATATATGGGCTATTTTTTTTGCAATATCCGTTAAATCGAATCCTTTCTTTTTTAAGGCTTCGGTATCGCTTATCTTGATTCCCGATATTATTTCCATCGTCAGTATTTTTTTACTCGAATAATCCCAAAATATTTTAGGTATATGCAATGATGCATCCCCTTCAAAATTTTTTTCCATTCTTTCGGCATTCCTGCCTTCACCGGTATAATCGAGTTCGTTTTTAATAATAAAACTAAATTCGCCGACTATTGTATCCAGATCAACTTTTTTGGCAAGCTTGGAATGCTTCTTTGCAAAATCGGCAAGTTCCGAAAGAATTTCTAAATCTTCTTCTATTATTAATTCGACTCCAGGTTTTTGAATTTTAAGCGCAACTTCCGTACCGTCAAAAAGAATTGCCTTATGAACCTGCGCTATCGAGGCAACGGCTAAAGGCTTAACGTCAACATTTTTAAATATTTTATTCAGCGGTTTTCCAAATTCGTCCTCTATCAGTTTTTTAATTTTATCAAAACTAACGGAAGGAGCGCTGTCCTGAAGTTTAATAAATTGGTTTATATATTCCGGCGGCAATATATCAGGTCTCATACTTAATATTTGGCCGAGTTTTATAAATGTTGGTCCTAAATCTTCCAGCGCCATTCTAATATGTTCGGGTTTATTATAAGGTTCTTTTCTCTTCGGATGCCCTAATAAACCCCAGTGGAAAGGAATCAAGAATCCCAGATCCAGCTCAAGAATCAACCATCCTAAACCGTGGCGGGATAATATGGATAATATTTCCGCGTATCTTTTAAAATTGCGATGTTTTCTTTTATTTAAGAGCAAAGACGCCTCCGCATCTTCTTGTTTAGCCATTCAGAGTTAATTATATTATAAGCCCTGCTTACCGCAAAAGCAAGCGGACTCCCCCATCCCGCTTGCGTTGCCAAAGAGATTAAAAAGCCCGGCGTAACCTACCTTATTTTACGGCAGGAGTATATATAAAACAACCCGCCCGGCTATTTCCGCACCCTGTTTAAGTATTTTATATGAACGATTTCCGCAAGAAACTAGAGCCTTCCCACAGAAGTCATTACAGAGGCGGCGAAGCGATGTTTGCCGACTTTGATATATCCCCGTTATTCCGCCCAAGTATTCCTCTTGCAAGAACCCTTGTGTGCTTTTGCATTGCCGCTTTTTCACCTGATTCTATTTTTATTTTATGATATAATAAGTCCATCCCGTATATTATCAAAAATATTGATGATGCGGATACGGATATTTTTGAAATTATCATTGGGGGGGGGTAAACCATCGATGCTTGCGGATGTGCCGATTACAGGCGATAAACTAACAGGCTATGCAATAATTGGTTTATCGGATTTTGCTTTAATTTCTTTAAAATAACAGCCAATAAATAGAATTATGTCAAATACAATCAATTTAATTGCCGCAATAATAGGTTTAGTTGTGGCAATTATTAGTCTTTATATATCTATAATAACGAAAAAACAAGCTCCACAAAATAGTAAATTCTTTTATATCAAGGGATAATATAATAATGTCAAGGGTTATATTTTTACGCCTATTAATAGGACTATTAGGCATTGTGTTTATAGTTCTCACATTTTGGTTAGGTGCATATTTTCATTTAAACGTTTCCACAAAAATAGTAATCGTATTGGCTTTTGCATTAGCCGCTATTCTTGCGGAAATTGTAATAGCCATCGATAATCTGGAAAAAAGATTAAAGGCGGCTTTCCCGTCGTTAGAACTTCCCCTTAAGGAACAAATCGCTATTAATGAAACTATAATGCTGTATAACAGGCTTAAAAAGAAAAAATCGGATATTTCGACGCGAATAGCTCTGGAAGATTTTGAAAAAATTCATATTCTCTTAAAACAGGCGGAAAAGGGTGGAGATTTTATTTTTCACGATATTTACGCCGCTAAATTGATTGCATTGAAAGAATTAAAACCGGGACAGTCGTTTAAGGTTGTAAGCAATCTTATAGAACCGTTTTATTGGGGATACGGCAAGGATGTGACCGAACATACAAAACAAAATTACAGGCAGGCAAAAAGAGGCGTTCATATTGAACGAATATTTCTTTTAAAGGACGAGGATGATTTCTCCAAGATAAAAGAAATTATGGATGAGCAGGCAAAAAATAGTATCGATGTATTTTACGTTTTTCAAAACGAATTAGATAAAATGTTGCCGTACGCCAGTTTTGCGATATCCGAAGAATTGTCGATAGGGATAATTTCACATAGGGAAGATTTATTGGGAAAGATTACCGTTACATCTAATAACCAGATAATCACGGAACTTGCCTGGCAATTCGATATTATTAAAAAACAATCAAAGAAGTTCAACGCGGCAAAATAGCCGCCGGAAGCAAGGATAGTAATTCAGGCGGCTATTCCTTAAGCTCTTCGATTAGTTCCTGCACGGTCATAATGTTACCCCCCCCGTTATTTTTATTTCTTACCTTTCTTAACCGTGTGCTTTACCTTTATGGCAGCAAGGTTTAGTTCGAGGGTGGTCTCGCTACCGGTCGTTTCCAAGGCGCCATCGAGAATATCTCCCAGGACATCGGCCGCTTTTTCCATTTGCCTCATTTTCATACATAATTTTACATTTTAATTCATATCGTAGTCAAGAGGAAAATCTGCAGAACTGCTTATTTACTGCGGTTTTTAATGGTGCGTCCAGCAGGATTCGAACCTGCGACCCACAGCTTAGAAGGCTGTTACCTTGATTGATAAGTTAATGAAATTACTAACTTATCGGCTATATATATTTTTTATGTGCGCTAAAATGTGATTATTTTATAGCAGACTTTGAAATTCATTTGATTCTAATCCCATGTCTTTAATTATTCCTGAGAGCGTTTTCGGTTTTATAATTTTTCCAGAATGAATTGGAACGACTATCCGCCTTTTATCCGAATCGCTGTAATAAATGGCGTGGCTTCCTGATTTCCTGTCGAACTGAAAGCCTAATTTAACAGCCACCTTTATTATGTCCTTAGAAGTAATGCGAGGCAATTTGGGGCTCAAACCGCTACCCTCATAGATTTAATAGCAATGTCTTCAATTGGGATTTCTTCTTTATGCATCTTTAAACTTTCAATATAAAGCTTAATTGCATCTTTTATATTTTCTGATGCTTCATCGTAGTTGTCCCCGTATGTATGACATCCCGGAAGAGCCGGACAAAACGCATGAAATCCGCCGTCTTCTTCTCTTTCCAAAATAACCGTATAATTATATTCTTTCATGTTGTGTTTTTAAATCCTATAAATTTCTAATTTTTAAGAACAGCAATTATTCTTCATTTTTTATAATAAATTAATTTTATCCCTTGTAAAATATTATGTCAATAAAACTTTTATGTAAAACTTTTATGTAATTAACATTAGGGCTTTTAAAATCTATTCATTAATCCACTTGGTCATTAATAACGCTTCTATATCCATATCGTTTATCGGGTTTCCCTTGACAATCATAATAACAACCCCGATAATCTTAAAATCGGAGTTATCGTCTATGGAAAATGTCCGGGTATCGATCTCGAGGTATGTTTCATCGGTAACCGCCCTGTTGTTGATATCCCATTCAGGTTCAATATAAAAGCCGTTATCAAAAGGATTGTCCGCAATAAAAAACACGATATCTTTTGGATAATTCTTATCCGTTTTATTATTGCCCTTACCTTTAGCATTAAACCTGGTATAATAGCGAATTTTTTTCATTCTTCTTACAAAACTTTCCTTGCCGTTAGATATAACGACGATACTGGAATCCGCAAAATACATACTTGCCAGCAAATCATCCGGCATTAAGGTTTGCTTAAGGTATTTAATAATCAGAAAATCTCCCTCTTTAATAGTGGGTTCCATCGAGGGGTCATGCATTTTATAAGCATATATTCCATTAATTTTGCTTATTACTACGGCCATTTTGCCAGGAACGAACACAAACTGTCCTTCGGTATTTTTTTTTAATTTCAATAAGT